>DUQT01000113.1 GCA_012837655.1 Actinomyces sp.
GGCAAGCCGGTGCGCGTCGATCAGGCGCTGCCTGCGTCCGAATTCGCGTGGCCCCCGGGAGCCCTCCTCGTAGTTGAGGGTTATCCCCGCTTTTTGGGCCAGGTATTCAACGGCCTCAGTAAAGGAGAGGTGGTCGATTTTTTGCAAGAAAGCGATCGTATCGCCGCCCTCGCCGCATCCGAAACAGTGCCACAGACCAAGGTGGGGTCGGACGTGGAAGGAGGGCGTTTTTTCGTCGTGGAAGGGGCACAGGCCCTTCATTGAACCGACTCCGGCGGGGCGTAGCGTCACGTAGTCGCCGACGATCTCGTCGATTGCGACTGCGTCGCGAACTCGTGCGATATCTTCTTTCTTAATCAGCCCAGCCATGCCACCATCCTAACGACCTTTGAACACCGACACTCGTCCAGTTATTCCCAGCTACACGGCCCCGAACATTCCGCATAGGGACGCGTGCATGCGCTGCGCAGACAGGTCTGTGAGCGATGCGACCTGGTCGATAACGACGCGCAGGCGAAAGTCGGGCGCGGTGTCAAGGCGCCAAAATGATGCGAATGGTTCCTGCAGGTGCATTCCGTTCGTATCCATTAGCGTTTCGACAAGATTTACGAGGACGCCGCCCTGATGATGGTACGCGCTCTCGTGCTCTCTGGGTGCCATCACGTAGTGAGCTGCGATGCCCTTTAGTAGCAGGATCTCGATTTCGGTGTCTTCCGGAATGACGAGGTCAGCTTCGTAGCGTCCAAGCCCCTCACTCTTGGCGAGGTTCGCGGCCTCCCTGGTTGCGGCAACCGTTGTGGAGCAAAACCTTCCAATCAGCTGGGAAGTCATGTCCTTCAGCCGCGCCCGATCCGCGTACGTGGAGTCAAACGAAGACAGCCAAAACGGCGTGTTCATTAGCCGCTCGCGCGCGTCTTGGAGTTTCGACTCATCCAGGTTTGGCGCGTACCACTCCTTGGTTCGCTTCACGATGCCTTCGAAAGCGACGTCGTCACGCATGTCCTGCACGTTGAACTTGCCCATCATGACAGCGTCTTCAACGTCGTGAACCGAGTAGGCAATGTCATCGGACAGATCCATGATCTGGGCTTCCAAACAGCGGCGATGCCCCTGTTCTTCACGCATCCAGTTGAACACGTCCATGTCGTCGGGATAGACCGAATACTTCCGCTTCGACTTCACAGGGTCCGGACCCTCGCCCCTGCCCCACGGGTACTTACATGCGGCGTCCAGAGAAGCGCGCGTCAGATTCACACCTCGCGGCTCCCCATTTGGTCCAATCACCTTGGGTTCTAGGCGAACGAGTAGGCGAAAAGTTTGCGCGTTGCCTTCAAATCCGCCCGCGTCCTCCGCGATCGAATCCAGTGCACGTTCGCCATTGTGTCCAAAAGGTGGGTGTCCGAGGTCGTGAGCTAGGCACGCGGCATCTACAACGTCGGGATCAGCGCCAAGCTCCTTACCGATCTCACGACCAACTTGGGCCACTTCCATCGAGTGCGTCAGCCTCGTCCTCACGAAATCATCTGAAGAAGGCCCCATAACCTGCGTCTTCTCACCCAACCTACGAAACGCGGCGGAATGCAGGATTCGCGCGCGGTCACGCTCAAAATCGGTGCGGTTGGGCGACTTGGGTTTCTCCTGGATGAACCGTAAACGGTCGTTGCTTGAATACTCGTAGTTCGGAAGTCTTGCGTTCACGCCTTGATCATACCTGTCCGTAAAGAGCCAATCTTTTTATCCCCAGCCTAGTTTTTGGCACAATGGTGCAATGATGAGTGATAGCCAGCCCACAAAAACGCACCTAAATACCGCGGCACGTGTCAAGGCTTCGCCATACGTGCGCACGCAGTTGATCCACCGGCATTCGTCGGGTCCAACGCCCTGGTGGCGAACCGCTGTGGTTGCGGAAATTCCCGGCGTTGTTGACGATACCGCTGCCGAAATGCTCCCCAAAGTCATGCCTTTGATAGCTGACATGGGTTTCCAGGCGGTCGTGTTTCGCCCGGCACTGATTGACTTCTACGCCTCGGTTGACCCGGTGAAGCGCATCATTGACGCTGCGCACGACGCCGGTCTGCGCGCTCTGGTTCGACTGTCGGGCGCTGACCGGGCTCCAAATGATGAGTCTTACAAGCCCGATCCGTTCTTCGGATTTGAAAAGTCCACGGCGGACACGATTGTGCGTGCTCGTGAGGTGCTAAAGGCTGGCGCCGACGGAATCGACCTTGGCAAGATCGCGGAATCCGCGAAAGATCCCAACGCTGAAAAGCATGCTGAAGAGTTCACTCAACTAATCTTGCTCCTAATGGCGGAGCTGGCTGACTTCTCCCAGGACCACATCCTTGCGGCGAGTGCCCGCACCGACCTCGTGGAAAATTATCGCCGCCATTTGGAAGAAGAATGGATTCACCACCTGCGCGACGACCGCCTGTATCGCGTCCCATTTGACGCGGACGCTTTGACGTACGTCATCGCAGCGACGATTGGTGAACGCGACCGCGTCGGATCGCCGCCGGTGTGGAAGGCTATGCTCCCCCGAATGGTTGCCACGCCCTCCGCTGAAAACGTGCACAAGAACTCCTGGGAAGACGGTGCTGACACCGCGCGGCGGGCGTCCATGCGGATCCTGCTGGCGGGCCTCCCCGGCGCCGTGTACCTTCCGTTTGGTTTTTCAGGCGGGCATGTTGAATTCGAGGACGTGGCTGTGCGCCCATCGGCTCCAGACTCTGAATCGGAGCTGGCGCGGGTTCGGCACACTCAGCTGGCGCTCAAGCTACGCGAGAAGCACGACCTTGGAAACGGCAGTTTCGCGTGGGTTACCGCCCTGGATTGGCAACCACCCAAGGTGGGCGTGTTCATGAGCGGCGGCATCATGTGCGTTGTCAACACATCCGATAAGGACGTTGACGTGCCACTTGAGAATCGCCTGCTACTGCGTTCAGATTCCACGGAGGATGAGGCCGTTCCGGCGTCACAGGACGTTCTAAAGACCGGGCCCGTACAGGTATTTTCCGCTTCTGAACGCGCAATCCAAAACTGCCTGACCCCAGGCACAACCGCGTGGTTTGAACCGCCGCGCGTAGACGCACCCGACTACTAGGCCGCTATTGCGCCGAATGGCTCGGCGGAATGTTGAGTGCGTTCGTCACGTCAGCAAAGCTGGCGAGCGCGTCTACGTCAATCTGGCCCGGCGCGGAAGCCTGCTCAGCCAGGCTCACGAAAGTTGCTGAACAGCCCAGTGCGCCTGCGAACGCGCGCGTGATCTCGCCATACGTGCCCATAGACAGCGTGATGAACGGAACCTTCTGATAAACATCAGCGAACCGACGCGCAGCAACAGCAATGTTGAGCGCATCCATCGGCTTATTCGGCATGCACGCGATCTTGATGATGCCGGGCCCGCGATGTTCGAGGACGTCAGCGCGCCCCTGCGACGGCCGGAGAGCATCCGCCCTGCGCGCGGCCTTCACCGCGTCACCGTGCCATGAAATCACGCGATCTTGAAGCTCATTCAACTTCTTAAGTAGCGCCTCCACGCCCGGGGTTCCCCTAAAGTCGTGAACTGACAGCACCGGAACCGCGGCGTGGGAATACGCCAGTTCGGCGATCTCATCTGCAGCGGGGTCCGTATCTTCAATATCGAGGGCGTCAACACCGGCCTCTAAAATCACTTTTGCAATGCGCAAGGATTCGGACGGGTTGCCCTGTCCGCCCTGCATCTGAGTGCGGAAGGTGGCCAAGATTGGGCGCGTCGTTTCGCGCTTTAGGACTTGCAGTGCGCCCTGGATCATTGGGGATTCGAGGGAGTCTAGGTGGTCTACGCGCCACTCAACGAGGTTCGCGGCTGAGCTTTCAATCTCGCGGGCTGCGGATGCAATTTCGGAGGCATTGGCGCCCGTGATCGGCACGATGAACGCGCACTTGCCCGCGCCAATCGCGAATGCGGAAGCGTCCGTTGGCGAAGCTTTCCCGCCGAGGTTTACAAGTGCCATGTGTACTCCTACCTAGTTTTCAAGTTCGCCGTCTACCGACTTTAGCCGCCGTCAGCGAAGGACTCGTTGGCGGCGACGTGAGCGCGCGAGGTCGCATCAATGGTTTGGGAATCGAGCCACCCCTCGGGTAGATGCGGGCGACGCGCGTGACCTTTTCGACCTCGCGCTTCTTCCGCTGCCTTCGGATAGGGCTGATCCAAATCCAGCTGTGCGATTAGTCCGTCCAGTTCTTCAATACTACTGACTCGGCCGAGCTTCATGCGCGCTTCTCCACCGACCTTAAAGCCGCGCAGATACCACCCGATGTGCTTGCGCATGTTGCGCATCGCGTTTTCTTCATCACCCATGTGGTCGACCATGAGCAGGCAGTGTTCACGGATCA
>DUQT01000114.1 GCA_012837655.1 Actinomyces sp.
ACACGGCCCTGTTCTCAATTGCCGCGGCGCTCGCGGTGGGATGGACCGTGTTTATTTTCTTCCTGGGAAATAATGCGGAGTTGCGTCAGGCGGTTTTGGAGGCCATTGACTCTGCAATGCCGGGCCTGGTCGACACCGGTGACGGCAGTGGAATCGTAAATCCAGACACGCTCATACAGGCTAACTTCTGGTCATTAACGGGCATTATCGGTTTTCTGGTACTGCTTTACTCCGCGTCAAAAATGATGGACGCGCTAAAGATGTCGCTGTGGTCAATGTTTGGCATCGTGCGCCTTCCAAACAACTTCGTTGTCATAAAGATTCGCGACTTTCTTGGATTTATCCTCATCGCATTGGGCGTACTCGCCACAGCCGGCCTTGGGGTCTTGACAAACACTGTTGGAGCATGGTTCCAACAAACACTTGGCATTGAAGGCTTTGGGGCGAAGCTCATGCTGAGCCTCTCCACCCTGCTACTCGCATTCCTAGTTGATGCGGTCCTTTTCGCGATGCTGATTCGCTTGATTGCGGGTGTGCGCACGCCAAGGAAAGACCTCTGGCTAGGTGCCGCAATAGCAGGCGTTGGTTCCGCTATTCTGCGCTACCTTGGAACAACCGCAGTGGGATCCGTTGGCGACAACCCGATCCTGGCCGCTTCAGCCGCCCTGGTAACGCTGATGCTGTGGATTAACTTGGTTGTGCGCCTGCTCCTAATGGTGGCTGCATGGATGGCGAACCCGCCGTATGCCGATATCCCGAAGGACTCCGACTACATTCACGGCAGGTCGACCCCTAACTACGTGACTATGTCTGAGCCTGACACGCTGGACTGGCCGCATCACACAATGACTGGCGATATCACGTTTGACCCGCGCTTCGACCCAGACTCTGAAGAAATCATCATTTCCGACGAGGTTTGGAACTCCGAGCGCGGCAAGCGCCTACGCAAGCGCATCGAAACCGCCGAAAACACGGCTGACAAGTACCGTCGCCAGCTGTGGGCAATGGGTGAAAAACGAAAGGTCGGCGAAGACTAAGAACAAGCCACCGATGTTTAAAGGCGCCGCTCGAATATCTTCGGGCGGCGCCCTTATTTTGTCCGAAATCCGTAGCTTGGTCGACCGACGCTATCTCTCTTATCCAGGTAGTTTCGTAACGGCGGTGCCGTTGGTTTACACGTTCGCTTTTCTCGTTTCGGTAGCGCCTTTTCATTTCAGCTACGCCTTCGTTTCGTTCGCGCCGGCGACGCTTCGCCCCTCACTGAAGTGAAGTTTGACGCCGCGACGAAACCTCAATTAACGAAATAATGTTAAAGACATCAGCAAATCTGTTGTTTCTTGTTAAACAAGGGGCTAGGCTGGGTAGTGTCCACGGACATTCAACGAAGAATGGAAGGAACATGGCAGAAAATCTGGCCTCAGATGGCCCCTTGGTCATTGCACTAGACTCCTCCACAACGTCGACGAAGGCGATTGTTGTAGATACTGGAGGTAACGTCCTCCACACGGCGAAGCGCAACATTCAGTTGCACACTCCCGCAATGGACTTCTACGAGCACAACCCAATCCGCTGGTGGGAAACCTCGCGTGACACGATCACAGAAGTCACGTCCAAACTGTCAGCTAAAGACCGCGAGCGCATCGCCGCGATTGGTCTCACACACCAGCGTGAATCGTTTGCACCGTTTGATAAGGACGGAAAACCGCTTCGCAATGGCATCCTGTGGTTGGATGGCCGCGCAACGAAGCAGATTCGCGAATACGGTAGCGCGCACATCCACGAACTTTCCGGCAAGCCCGCCGGCGTTACTCCTGCTATCTACAAGATGGCGTGGGTCAAGGAAAATGAGCCAGAGTATTTCGAAAAGGCCTACAAGGTAGTCGACGTACTGGGCTACATTGTGTGGAACCTGACCGGCCGCTGGGCGTCCTCTCAGGCAGCAGCGGATTCCCTTGGCCTGTTCGACATTCAAAAACGCGACTACGCCGATGAACTACTAGAGATCGCAGGCGTGACCCGCGATCAGATGTCAGAGTTGGTTGTGCCGTCTCACGAGATCGCGCCACTACGCGACGACCTCGCGAAAGAATGGGGAATTAAGCCCGTTCCGATCATTGCTGGTCTTGGCGATGGTCAGGCTGCGGGAATCGGTGCCGCTGCTGTGTCACCTGAAATCGGATTCCTAAACCTGGGCACCGCGGTAAATGCTGGCGTCGAATCCAGTGTCTATAAGTACGACCCGGTCTTCCGCACCCACGTGTCAGGCATTCCTGGTAACTACGTGTTTGAGGTTCTCCAGTCCTCTGGTTCTTACCTTGCGGGCTGGTTTAGAAAGGCCCTGGGCGATCCCAAACTACTCGGTGAACCTGATCCCGCGCTTGACGAAGCGGCCTCGCAGATCCCGCCGGGCTGCGAAGGTCTCGTCACGCTCCCCTACTGGAATGCCGTGCAGTCACCGTACTGGGATTCTGTAGCACGCGGCGCGGTCGTTGGCTGGAGGGGCACGCACTCGCGAGCACACATGTACCGCTCAATCCTTGAATCAATCGGCTACGAGATGCGTCTGAACCTGAACTCGCTCGAGGCCGGCACCGGCGTCAAACTTGAGGGCCTGCGCGCAATGGGCGGCGGAACGCGTTCCATGCTGTGGCGTCAGATCATGGCTGACACCACTGGTCTACCGATCACCGTTTGTGTGGAGGACGAGATTTCCGCCCTCGGTGCCGCGGTACTCGCAATGGCTTCAACCGGCACGTTCGGTTCAACTGACGTTGCGGAAGCTGCGAAACACATGGCTCGATTTGGTGAAACCATCGAACCGGACATGGAGATGCACGAACACTACGCAGACGTGGCCGAAGTTCAGCGGGAGCTATACCCCAAGTTGAAGGACACCTTCGAGAAGCTCTACCAGCTTTCCGAAAAATACCCGTCCACAAAGCCTGAATCACCAAAGGCCGAGCTCTAACATTTAGGAGGCACTACATGCCATCGATAACCGTACTAGGAGCGGGCGCAATGGGGTCAGCCCTGTGCACGCCGCTCGCCGATGCCGGCTGGGACGTCCGTCTTTGGGGCACCTGGCTGGACGATCACCTGATCGACGCGTGCGAGGCCGGAAAGCCCCATCCGCGCACAAATGAACCGCTTGCGGATGGCGTTAAGTTGTACCGGGTTGATGACCTCGAAGAAGCACTTGATGGCGCAGATGTCGTCGTCATGTCTGTTGCGTCGGTCGGCGTACCCAAGATCACTGAAATGGCGCTACCCGGAATCGTTAAGGCAGACGCCCTGTGGCTGACGTCTAAGGGATTCAATCCTGACGAAGACGGCAAGATTCAGCTACTCCCAGACGCGATTCGTCGGATCGCGAAGGAGCAGGGCTGCGACGAGCTCCCCCCGATCGTTGCGATCGCTGGCCCCGTAAAAGCCAACGAATGCGCGGCGCGTAAACCAACCGCAACCATTTTTGGTTGTAAAGACCTGGAGGTTGCAAAGAAGTACGCGCGTTTGGCCCGCACGGAAAACTACCAGATCGAAGCAACAGATGACGAGGTCGGAGTTGAGATCTGCGCTCCGATGAAGAACGTCTACGCGATTGCGCTGGGCATCTCCGATGGCCTTGAGGAGGGCACCGGAATCCCCCACCACAACCTGAAGGCTGCGACCTTCACCCAGGCTGTGAGGGAAATGTCGAAGCTGGGCGTCCACTTGGGCGCTCAACCGCAAACTGCTTATGGCTTGCCCGGTGTTGGAGACTTGGAAGTGACCGGCCTGTCCGGCCGCAACAAGGTTTACGGTGTCCGAATCGGGCGCGGCGAAAAGCCCGACGAGGCCCTGGCTGAAATGGATCGTTTGGAACAGACCGTCGAGGGCGTTCCGGCTGCCGGTTTGGCCCGGAAGCTGGTCGATCAATCTGCATCGGATATTCGTGAAAATCTGCCTTTGCTTGCCGCTGTGGTTAAGATTCTTAATGGAACAGAAGAACCCATCAAGCAAGTCATAGCTAAGGCAGTACTACCGCGTGAGCCCTAAAAAAACACAGCCGCAAACGCATTACCCCGACCCAGAATCACGTCGTCGCAAAATCATGGACCACGTGGTTCGGGTCGGGGCAACCCACGTCGAGGAACTCGCAGAGATACTCGGCGTATCCGCAATGACCGTCTACCGTGACGTCGCAGAACTGGAGCGCACACAGCTCGTCACGCGGCGTCGCGGTGAGGTCACCGCCGCAGAATCATCACTTACAGAGGCGTCATATCGCCTGCGAATGAATACCAACTCAGAGGTGAAGAACACGCTTGCTGATGCAGCTCGCGCGTATCTGAAGCGTGGAAGCTCACTAATGGTTGACGATTCGTCCTCGACAATCCCACTTTTGTCGGACCTGTCGGAAGTAACGCCGATTACGGTCATCACGAATGCGGAATTCGTTGCGAAGTACGTGCGCGATCAGGACGACGTTCGCCTACTGCTTATCGGTGGTGAGTATGAGTCTTGGGCGGATTCGTATTTTGGGGACCTTGCCGAAGTCGCGATAAGTCAGCTGCGCGTCGACCTTTGTGTTATGTCGAGTTCAGCGTTAACGGCGACGCATTTCTATCACCCCAACGAGAACGTAGCGCGCGTGAAGCGGGCCATGCTGAACGTTTCGCGCAAGAAGGTTTTGCTGGTTGACTCCTCTAAGTTTGACCGGTCTGCGCTTTACAAGGTTGGCCCGAACACGATGTTCGACGTGGTGATTACTGATACGAACACGCCCGCGCACATTATCGACCAGCTCGAAGAGCAGGGAATCGCAGTCGAAATCGTCCCCGCTGATTAGTTGGCACTAAACCTGCCATAATGGGCGCCATGGCTTTTTCACTTGCTTCGATAAATGTAAATGGAATCCGCGCCGCGGTTAAGCGCGGGATGCATGAGTCTCTTGCGCAGACCCAGCCGGATGTGATCACGCTGCAGGAAGTGCGCGCGTCAGATGACATCACGGAAAAGTTGCTGGGCGAAAACTGGGACCTGGTCAACTTCCCGTGTGAAATCAAGGGCCGCGCCGGAGTAACAGTTGGCGTTCGTAAAGATTCGCACGTGCAGCTCGACCGCGATTCCATCCGTTTAGGAGCCCAGCCCGAGGGCGTTGATCCGCTCCCTATCGACACGGGCCGCTGGCTGGAAGTCGATATCTTGGACGGTGATCGACGCGTAACCGTGGTGTCGGCGTATCTGCACTCCGGCCAGGTTGGCACGGAGAAGATGGATCAAAAGTACGCCCACCTTGACCTTGTAACTCCGCGCATGCAGGAGCTTTTCGACGAGGGCCGCGAAATCCTCGTTACCGGCGACCTGAATATCGTCCACACCGAGCGCGATATCAAGAACTGGAAGGGCAACCACAATAAGACCGCTGGTGTCCTCGACGAAGAAATCGCCTATGTGAACCGCTGGCTTGATATGGGTTGGCGCGACGTTGTGCGCGATATGACCGGCGACGAGCAGGGCCCCTACACGTGGTGGTCCTACCGCGGAAAGGCCTTCGATAACGATGCAGGCTGGAGGATCGACTACCACCTCGCCACCCCGCAGCTAGCCGAAACCGCGCAGTCCATCCACGTTGACCGCGCGCCTGACTATGCATCGCGTTACTCCGACCACGCACCCCTGCGCGTCATCTACGGCTAGACAGGTTCCGCCGAAACGTAACGTTCCAGGCGTTCACATCCGTCCTTATTTTCGAGGGCGTGCTCGGCAACTGTTGGAGAGGGTGCACACGGCACCTGCTGCCCGGCACCGCAGGGCACTTGCTGCCTAGCACTGCACTGCACCTGTAGCCTGGCACCGCACGGCATCTGCTCCTCGGTACCGCAGGGCACTCGCTACCCGGCACCGCACGGCATCTGCCACCCGGTACTGTCCAGCACCGTAGGAAGTGGAAGTGCCCCCGTATTAGTGTCAATCGAAATTCAATCCCGGCCCTGCGATGACACAGGGC
>DUQT01000115.1 GCA_012837655.1 Actinomyces sp.
CCGAACGCACTCAGCGAAGCGACCAAGCGTCACCGCGAAGCTCGCAACGAACTGCCCTACCAAGCATGGAGGCTGTCAGCCGGCGAAGCGGCTATTCCGACGCGCTTCATTCACCTGGGCTGAGTAAGGTCGAGGACTGGCTCGAGATAGCCGAGGTTCGTTCCACAGAGAAAATAAAGATTGAAATACGGTCGAGGCTTCGTGTCTCGACCGTATTTCTATTGATTTGTGCTGAGCTCAGCCCCGCCCTCGGGAATCATTCAGACGGGAAGTGCCCGGGCGACGAAGAGGCTGATTGGCGACGTTGTGGTCGCGCAACTAATCCTCACGTAGGTCGCGCTACAAACGTGATGCTGGCGTGGGCAGAATCTGATGCTCGACCCTGGGCGGCAATTATTCGGAGCCCGATCCGGAACCGCCATCAGAGTAGGGCCAGTTCGGTCCGTGTTTGCCCATCTCATCACGCAGGGCCTTGCAGCGCGGGCAGACCGGGTACTTGCTGGGATCTCGAAGTGGGATCCAAACTTTTCCGCATAGCGCGATGACGGGTTGGCCGGTGATTAGGGAGCGGCTCACGCGGTCTCGGCGCACGAAGTGTGCGAAGCGGTCGCCGTCGCCTGGTGAGCGCTGCTCCTCGGTGCGCTCCAGCACAGACGTGGACGACTGCGTGGCCTGAGAAGGCCCTTGAGGGGCTCCGGGCTGCTGTGGCTCATCCAAATTACTAGCGAAGTTCATGGCCTTAGTCTATGCACAATCGTGCACATCCCCAACAGATTTAGCTCGGCGCCAAAGCGCGCGACCCCACGCATGAAAAAAAGGGGCGTGCAACCAAAGAGTTGCACGCCCCCGAAAGGCTCAACTTAGAGATTTGCTGATGCGAAGTTGTCCCAGTCTTCGCGGTAGTTCGAAATCAGTTCGAGTTCCGAAGCCGCGTCCTCATCTGCAAGAACGTACACGTTGGGGTGTAGCTGCAGAACTGATGCGGGCCAGCGAGCGGAAATGCCGCCTTCGACCATTTCGCGGACCGCGCGGGCCTTGCCCTTGCCCTGTACGAAGAGGACGATCTTGCGTGCTTCTTGGATCGTGCCGAGGCCCTGCGAGATCGCTTCCTTGGGGACCTGGTTAATGTCGTCGTCGAAGAAGCGGGCGTTGTCACGCCTCGTCTGGTCGTGCAGGAACACAACGTGGGTGCGAGATGCTAGGGAGTCGCCCGGCTCGTTAAACGCGATGTGACCATCGGATCCGATGCCGAGTACCTGGAAGTCGACGCCTCCGGCATCCTTGATCGCCGCGTCATAATCAGCGGCCGCACCATTCAGATCATCCGTCTGCGCATTCGGGGTCTTAACTGCGCCCTCGGCGAAATCAACGTGGTCAACGAATTCGCGGTGGATGAACTGTACGTAGCTTTCGGGGTGGTTGGGTTCAAGGCCGATGTACTCGTCAAGAGTGAACGCCTTGCACTGCGCGAAGCTGATCTCGCCGGCCTTGTAGCGCTCAATCAGTTCACGATAGAAAGGCAAGGGGCTAGACCCCGTAGCTAACCCAATCACGGCGTCCGGCTTGTCTTTAAGAGTTGATGCCAAAATGTCGGCGCCAACTTTGCCGATGGCCTCATTATCCGGGAGAATAGCGATCTTCATTACGGCTCCTTGCCAGCTTTTTCTAATCTGTTAACGAAAATCTACGTTTCTATTTGAGTATAGACAACGCTGCACAAAGCATCGCGCACAAAAGAAAAAGTGGCGAGGTCATCCTCGCCACTTTTC
>DUQT01000116.1 GCA_012837655.1 Actinomyces sp.
AATCAAACACGCGGTGAATCGCAAGAGTCAGTTCAACGACACCAAGATTGGGACCCAGGTGACCGCCGGTGCGCGATACGGACTGAACCAGGTACTCCCGAATCTCCGCTGCGAGCTCTATAAGCTCAGCCGATGTGAGCGCCCGAATATCTGCGGGCCGCTTGATCGACGCGAGGAGCTTTCCTGGCTTAACAGTCACTGGGTTATCCATGGCACCATCCTAATGGGCAAAACAGTTCAGCCATAACGCAGGCGCAACACGTCTTCTGGGCGATCAAGACATACCGCCCTCATTGGCGCTAAATTGGTAGGTAACTACGACCGCAGATTGGAAGAGTGGAGCATGACGAAAAAAAGTCCTTACGGTACGTGGGAATCACCTATTAATACCGAAGACCTCACATCGCGCACAGTAACGCTTTCCCAGCTTCGTGTGGATGGCCAGTCAACCATGTGGGTTGAAGGACGCCCCAATCAGGGTGGCAGGAACGTGCTCTTGCGTCGTGACCCGCTCGGCCAGACCGAGGAAGTCCTCCCCATGATCGAGGAATCCGTCCTTCCCGACGTCCGCACCCGCGTGCACGAATACGGCGGGCGCGCATATGCCGTCCACGAGGGCGTAGTTGTGTTCTCTCACGCCAAAGATGATCGCGTGTACCGATACGACCTCAATAATCCTTCCGACGGGATTATGCCGCTGACGGAACTTTCCGATCGACGCTACGGTGACTTCGAGATCGCGGAAGTGCGTGGCATCGTTTACGCCGTGTGTGAGGATCATACCGTCGAGGGCGAGCCGGAAAACTATTTGGTTTCCATCCCGCTGGATGGTTCGGGTGCTCGTGATTCCAGCCTGATTCATCGGATCTTTGAAGGCACCGATTTCGTGATGGCTCCAACGCTTTCTACCGATGGAACCAAGCTGGCGTGGGTGACGTGGAATCATCCGCAGATGCCGTGGACGCAGTCGCAGCTTCACGTGGCGTCAGTTGATTTTGACGGTGAAATTATTGAAAAAATGACGCTTGTCGACGAAGAGGGCGTGGCTGTGTACGAGCCGCGGTGGACGCTTACGGGCGACCTTATCCATGTCGATGACAGCAACGGTTGGGCGAACCTGTATCGCACCGAGGGCTTTGAGTGGCGCGAAAATGAGGGCGTCAACGAATGGATGAATCGTCTGCGCACGCGTCGCCTGCACCCGTCAGAGCGTGCGTTCTCTCATCCGCACTGGCAGCTTGGCCTGCACTCCTACGACAATCTTGATGAAGAACACCTGATTTGTTCCTGGACGGAGGAGGCTTTCTGGCACGTTGGCACAGTCCGCTTGGATAATGGCCAACTGGAGGCTTGGGACGTCGATTGGTGGCCCGTTGGAAACGTTGCGGCTGATGGCGGCCGCGTAGTGATGCTGGCTGACTCTGCTACGGAAACCCCCGCGATCGTTGAGATTCAGCGCGGTGAAGTGCAGATTCTGCGTTCCTCCACATGGACGGACCTGCCTGAAGACCTGGTTTCTAAGGCGGAGGCAATTGATTGGCCCACATCCGATGGTGAGGAAGCCCACGGCTTCTTCTACGCACCCTCAAACCCTGAGTTTGAAGGCCCCGAGGATGAACTGCCCCCACTCATCGTCATGGTTCACGGTGGCCCAACGTCGGCTGCCCGACCGGGCCTGAGCCTGTTCAAGCAGTTCTGGACCTCGCGCGGTTTCGCGATTCCGGATGTCAACCACCGCGGATCCACCGGCTGGGGCCGCCCCTTCCGCGAACGCCTAAACGGAAACTGGGGCGTCATGGACGTCAACGATGCTGCCGACGGCGTTCGCTTCCTGGTGAAGGAAGGCAAGATTGACTCTAACCGCGTCGCTATTCGCGGCGGATCTGCAGGCGGTTTCACAACGCTTTCAGCACTTGCCACGTCGGACGTCTTTACCGCAGGAACATCCCTGTACGGCATAGCGGACCTGAAGAAGCTAGCTGCGGAAACCCACAAGTTTGAGTCACGCTACCTCGGCCGCATGCTCGGCGCGCAAGGCCCGGATGATCCGGTGTGGGAGGAGCGCTCACCGATAACCAAGGTTGAAAACATCAAGGCTCCCCTGCTACTCCTTCAGGGATCCGAGGATAAAGTTGTTCCCCAGTCACAGGCAGAGTTGATCAAGGACGCCCTCGAAAAAGAAGGCAAGACTGTAGAACTGAAGGTCTACGAAGGTGAAGGACACGGTTTTGTAAAGGGTGAAAATATTCGAGATTCGATCGAGACCGAACTCGATTTTTACCGCAAAACCTGGGGCATTTCCTAGGCCACCATGTCGTCGCCCACAACTGCATCCGAACCGTCTCCCGAGGGGAATAAGGGCTGGGTCGAACGCATAAAACACGACCTGGTTTACCGGCGCAGTGGCCAGGCCGTTCTGGCTATGACCGCCGGAATCCTCACTGGATTAGCATGCGTGCTTTTCTACTACATGATCATCGGGTGGGAATACCTGATGACGGGATTCACCGACTATGCGGTGCAGGGTGGAGCCAACCACGGATGGCTGGGCATTGGGCCTTGGTTCGTTATTTTCACGCCGGTAATATCGGCGCTCATCTACGCACCCATCGTGCAGAAATGGGCGCCGACCACGCGTGGCCTGGGTATTCCAGAGGTCATGCTCGCGGTGCGTCGCAACGGCGGTAAGCTTCCACGCAACGTGTGGTTTATCAAGGTGTTCGCCGCTGCTTTGACCATTGGCGGCGGTGGATCCGTTGGCAAAGAAGGTCCCGTAGTTCAAACGGGTGCAGCAGTGTCATCGCTGGTCGGCTCCAGGTTGAACATGCCCGCCCAGCGAGTCATGATCCTGGTTACGTGCGGAGCCGCAGCCGGAATCTCCGCGACATTCAACGCTCCGCTAGCAGCAGCTGTCTTCGCCCTCGAAGTAATTCTGGTTAAGTTTTCCGCTGAAATTTTCGGCATGGCAGTTATTGCGTCCGTGTCATCAGCAGTCGTTTCGAGGGCGTTGCTTGGTAACCGCTTTATTATCAGTCTTCCGGGTAGCTACACGATGGACTCCCAGCTTGATCTGTGGGCCGTTCCAATCGTTGGGCTGATCGCTGGACTTGGTGGCGTTCTGCTGTCAAAGACTCTGTACTTCATGACAGATGTGTTTGACAAGATCGACAAGGGCCCGGAATGGCGCAGGCCTGTCCTGGGCGGCTTCCTGCTCGGAGCAGGGCTGTGGGTATTCCCTGAACTGTACGGAACGTCCACGGACCTGCAGGCGCAAGCTTTGACGGGTGATTTTGCGGCTAGCACGCTGCTTATGTACGCGGGGTTAAAGATCCTATTCACGTCATACACGGTTGCTATGGGCGGCGCGGGTGGCGTGTTCGCACCATCCCTGTTCGTCGGCGCGACGATAGGCACTGCAATCGGGATTTTCATTGACCCGCTGACGTCCTCGAGCCCGGCTGTATTTGGTGTGATCGGTATGGGGGCGGCATTCGCAGGTGCCGCCAGAGCCCCAATGGCAGCCGTACTGATCATTATTGAGATGACTGGGCAGTACTCCCTTGTGTTACCTCTTATGCTCGCGATTGTCGTGGCAACAGGTTCGTCTAGATTCCTGACGCGCAAGACTATTTACACCGAGAAACTAATCCGTCGCGGAGACGACCTCGACGATCCTGTAAACGCCACACTTATGGGTCGCAACGAGGCACGCGCACTGATGGGTCCGGTTCCCGCCATTATCAAGTCCACGCAGTCCATTCCCGAGGCATCGCACGTTATGCGGTCTTCGGAATCTGATCTGCTTCCCGTCGTTGACGAGGACGACCAGTTTATTGGTTGCGTGTCGTCACTGGAGCTTGCGACCGCGAATCTTTCCGAGGACACTCCCCCGACGGTCAAGGACCTGCACCTGGAGCCCGCGTCAGTTCCAGCGTCCGCAATGCCATCCGTCTTCATGCAGCGCATGCTGGCGTCGCGCGTAGCAGGCCTACCGGTCATCGAAAACGGTGAAGTCATCGGCTGGATATCCGCACAGGATCTAGTTCGACGCGTGTACCGCCAGCAGCGCCGCGCGCTGGATAAGCACGAATCCGAATCCTCCTGGGGATCACGCTGGCAACAGCGCCGACGCCACCACGACATTTCCGACGAATAGCGACACGGCCGCATTTTCGCAGAGACCCCGCAGTCCTTGGCCGCTATCCATACCCCGCTTTTCCGCCGAGGGCGTTTGATGGCACAGCGGCTTCCAAACAGTTGCCCCTGAACGCGCTACTGCGGTATTGCCTGCGGTAGTTAGCACCGCCCTCGAAGAAAAATATTGGCGGCCCGGCTTCAAAACCGGACCGCCAATATTGAGCAGCTAGAACAGTGTTACTTCACGAGGTCGCGAAGCACGTACTGCAGAATGCCACCGTTGCGGTAGTAGTCCGCTTCACCCGGCGTGTCGATGCGAACAACTGCGTCGAACTCGACGACGTCGCCGTTTTCCTTGGTTGCGGTGACCTTGACGGTCTTCGGGGTCTCGCCGTTGTTCAGGGCGGTGATGCCCTCAATGTCGAACGTTTCCGTGCCGTCCAAGCCCAGGGAGTTAGCGTTCTCGCCCTCCGGGAACTGTAGCGGCATGACGCCCATACCGATCAGGTTCGAGCGGTGGATACGCTCAAACGACTCGGTAATGACGGCCTTGACGCCCAGCAGGCTGGTGCCCTTCGCAGCCCAGTCACGTGACGAACCAGAACCGTATTCCTTACCACCGAGGACGACCAGCGGTACGCCAGCTTCAGCGTAATTCTGGGCTGCCTCGTAAACAGTGGCCTGAGGAGCATCTTCCTTGGTGAAGTCGCGGGTGAAGCCACCCTCGACGCCATCAAGCAGTTCGTTCTTGATGCGGATGTTCGCGAACGTGCCGCGGATCATGACCTCGTGGTTACCACGGCGGGAGCCGTAGGAGTTGAACGCACGACGCTCCACACCGTTTTCGACCAGGTACTGGCCGGCCGGCGTGTCAGAGCGGAACGAACCAGCAGGCGAAATGTGGTCAGTGGTCACCGAATCGCCAAGCTTCAGCAGTACGCGAGCGCCCTTGACGTCCTCGACCGGTTCGGGCTCCAAGCCCATGCCCTCGAAGAACGGTGCCTTGCGGATGTAGGTGGAGTCATCATCCCACGCAAACGTTGCTCCGTCCGGGGTGTCCAGTGACTGCCACAGCTCATCGCCTGCAAAGACGTCGGAGTAGTCCTTGAGGAACATTTCACGGTCGATCGTCGCGTCGATGGTGTCCTGCACCAACTGCGGATCGGGCCAAATGTCGCGTAGGAATACGTCGTTGCCGTCCTTGTCCTGGCCGAGCGGCTCGGTTTCGAAGTCGAAGTCCATGGTGCCAGCCAGAGCGTAAGCGATTACCAGCGGCGGTGAAGCCAGGTAGTTCATCTTGACGTCGGGGTTAATGCGACCCTCGAAGTTACGGTTACCGGAAAGAACCGACACAACCGT
>DUQT01000117.1 GCA_012837655.1 Actinomyces sp.
ATACGGAGCGTTGGCAGACGATGTATCAACTAAACGTCATGACGGCCCTGCGGATGACGCGCGCGTTCTTGCCGCAGATGCGTGAGAAGGGCGGCACCGTCGTATTCGTAACGTCAACGGCCGCGCATGACACGTATCCCGGCGGGGGAGGCTACGTCGCCGCCAAACACGCCGAACGCATGATCCCGCTGACCCTGCGTCAGGAGCTCGTCGGCGAGCCCGTCCGCATCATCGAAATCGCGCCCGGCATGGTCCATACCGAAGAGTTTTCACTAAACCGCCTTGGCAGCCGGGAAGCCGCCGATGCCGTTTACGCCGGCGTCAATAAACCATTAATCGCCGAGGACGTGGCTGAGGCCATTACCTGGACAATCAACCTGCCGGACCACGTGAACATTGACTCGATGATCATCAGACCGGTTGAACAGGGAACGAACACGCTAACACGCCGGATGGGGAGTAAGGGAGAGTAATCTGCAACGCCGTGGGTTGTCCGAGAAATGAAAATGTCTCAGGATCGGTCTTAGATCCTGAGACATTCAAAAGTCGGGGTGGCGGGATTCGAACCCACGACCTTCCGCTCCCAAAGCGGACGCGCTACCAAGCTGCGCCACACCCCGTGACTCACACAATCATGCCTCATTGGACCCTGATTTCACAACTCGGCAACTTTCCGCTAATATTCTTTTGTCTGAACAGCTCAGCTGATCGATACGCGAGTGTAGCTCAATGGTAGAGCCTCTGCCTTCCAAGCAGATAGTGCGGGTTCGATTCCCGTCACTCGCTCCAAAAAATTTCAGATAAAACAAAGCCCGGAACGCGGTGAATGCGGTCCGGGCCTTTCAGCTCGCTAGAAGCCGTTTCCCTGCGGGCCCTGTGGTCCTTGAGGGTTTTGGGCACCGTAGTATCCCTGCGGAGCGTGTGGTCCTGGACGTCCCTGCGGTCCCTGGGGTCCGTGTAGGCCATACGGTCCCTGGGGGCCGGTGCTTTTGGCTTTCTTGCGGCGAACGGCAATCATGTCAATTGTCAATGCGACGATGGCTATTAGCCCAACCGTGACGATGGCACTCAAAACCGTGTGGAGTGTGTCGCCTTCTGATTGCGTGCTGCTATTGGTTCGTTATGTCTGAGCCGCGCCGTTAGCTTCATCCGATGTGGTGGGGTAGTCCCCCTCACTAGCCTTCAAATAGCGTTTTAGATCACCCCACGTGGGGGCGAGCCATCCGTTGGTTATGGCGATTGGGGGGGGGAGCCACTCCACCACGTCAGGGTTAATACCGTACCCTTTCTTGTAGTTGGGCGTATCAGCAAGCGTCTCCTCGCTTACCGCGCCGTAGGTGATATATCGGACGGCACCTCAATCGGGATCGTCGCGTGATGAGTCGGGGTAAGTGATGGGTTCATCGGGGTATTGAGTGGGGTCATTGTTGATGAACGCGGTTGGGTTGATTGCGCCGTATCCGAGTTTGTCGGTACGCGTGCCATCGCCTGAGGCGGTGGCTGTGAGTGATTGGATGAGTTGGTTGTATGTGGCGTCTGGCCACTTTTGCTTACCGAGGGCGAGCGTGGATGCAACGATAGGAGCTGCGAAACTGGTTCCCCTACTTCTAAAGTCTAGATTGCCTTCAAGGTCTCTTAATATAAGCTCCTCACCTGGTGCGCCAACAGTGATCTCTGGGCCTTCGGATGCCCAGTCGGTCGCGGTGTTGCCAGGGCGAGTTGCGGTCACTGAGACGACGCCTGGTAGTCCTGCGGCGGTTGCGCCTACGAATTTTTCGTTACCGGAGCCGACGACGAGTGCTTTGCCACGCATTTGCCAATATGCGTTCATAAAGTTTGTGGGTTGCGTGTAGCCGATGAGTGAGTAGGAGAAGATGTCGGCGCCAAGTTGTTCAGCTTGGATCATGTGCGCGCCGTTTACGAGTAGGTGTTTCTTGCATCCTTCGGGCCAGGGGCCAGTGTAGTCCGAGAGGCCGACGGCTTGTTCAAATACGAGGAGTTTAGCTTTGGGGGCAACGCCGTGGATGCGGCCCGGGCCCCCTTGTCCGACGATCACACACGCAACATCCGATCCATGTCGGAGAGGTCTTGGAACGAGTTGCGAGCGGCGGGTCGACCACGTTTCGCTCTTCTCCGATTTCATTGAAGATCTTGCATTCTTCCGGGACGTGGATGAATTCGATGTCCGCGCCTTCGAGGTCGGGTGAGTTTGGGTGGGGCCAACTTCGACAATTGCAATGGTGATGCCTTCACCGTCGAGGCCTTGCGCGTGAAGTTGATCGTATCCGAGGTCGTGGTAGAACCAGCTGTCCGTTTCTTCAGCACTCGCTGGGGCCATCGAGTGCATCGTGCTTGCGAGGGCTGCCAAGGCCGTGCCAGCTAGTAGTCTTTACAGGTTTTGGTGTGGGCGACGCCTGGTTCGGAGCTTGGGCTGGTCTTTCAAGAATCTGTTCCTCTCGACCAGTGATTCTTGCGATGAAGGGGCTGGTTAGCTACAACACCTCGGTGTGGAGATGCACAATTCGCAATGATTTTCAGTGATCGAGTGGGAAAATGCAATCTTTATATACGATTTTGAGACGGCAGAAGTGATCCCGGTTTTCCTATCTGAGCAGAAGGAAAACGGGACCATGTGAAAGACAATCTATGGGGATTGGAAAGCTATCGAATTTTATACCGGTACGTGAATAGCTTTCCGTCATTGCGTCGGGCAATCACATCTGTTCGACCATCACCGTTGAAGTCAATGTTTCCTAAAGGTCCGTAAACGCGGACCATCCGTGTCCGA
Organism: Actinomyces sp.; assembly: GCA_012837655.1. Lineage (GTDB taxonomy): Bacteria > Actinomycetota > Actinomycetes > Actinomycetales > Actinomycetaceae > Gleimia. The sequence continues at coordinate 2,789 of DUQT01000117.1, forward strand.
TTTTTCGAGGAGGGTTCAATCGCGACTTTCCATTGCCGGAATATAGGTACAGGTCGCCATTGGGCTGCCTTAAGACAACATCTAATGCTCCTCGTTTCGTAGAGTCTCCGATTCCCCACACGCCATTCTTCGGCCATCCATGTCCAGTTTGTTGCTTCGAGACGTATGAGATTGGCGCGGGTTTAGGAACGCTTGGAACGGGTGAGTCTGACTTAGCGATCGCCTTAGAAACTGCGGTGCGAATGTCGCCAAGCTGCTGATATATCAATCCTGGACAGACCGTTGCTGAAACATCGAGGTGGCCGGAGATTGCAGGAATTGATCGGGTTGATCCATTGCTATTGAATCGGAAAGTTCCAAAGGGATCTACGCCACTTCTGCCAAACTGCCAGGCGATAACGTCAACCAAAGAACCAATCGGCTCCGCGCTTGGATCAACGCTCGTATGGTCACCCATCACAGATACGCCCACCGACCCGGTATTGGCCGGCGCCGCGTGACCACCAACGGTCATGTAACCTGCGGGAGCGCTAAGCGAGCCCAAACGGCCCTCGTACACTACACCGTACTTATCAATTAAGAAGTTGTATCCAATATCTCCCCAGTTCAACGTATGAGTGTGGTAATTCCAGATTCCGCGTACGATCCCAGCGCTTTGGGCGGGAATATATGAATTTGAGACGGCTGTATGGTGAACAATAGCGCCGGAGAGTTTTGCTTGGGAGGGCTTCCACGGGGATTCTCCCGCACCCCATTCCGATCGAGAAACGATCTTAGGTTGCGGCATGTTCGATCGGATGGTGGGCACGAGAGGCTGTCCAATCAGCGACGGGCTGGTCCCAAATCGGAATGAGGCAGGTTAAAACACTTCTTCAAAGGAGTTCGTCTTAGACAATCCGAGTGCGTTTTCTGCAGCCTCGGTATCCGAGTAAGCCTCCGGCTCAACTTCGGGCTCACTTACGTCGGCCCCCTCTTCTAGGCCGCCGACGCCCTCACCGCTGTTGAGGGACACTTCGAACTTGTCGGGTTTGTTCTCGCTAAGAGCTCTAATTTGGATTCCGTTGGCGCCTGGAGCCATGTAAGGTTCGGTTCCGTGCTGGTTTCCTTCAAGCTCGAGTTCCAGCGAGTACCAGGGAGTCCATTCCTCGCCAATCAAGGTACGGATATCAACTGTGTAAGGGTCGGTGTCTTCCCAAGTAATACCCGCAACCAAGAACTCTGGTGTTTCGAGTGGCCCGGTGATGATCACGTAGTTCACTTCGCCGCTCTGTGTGTCTGAATCAGTGTAGGTATCAGCGACATTGGAGAACACTACGTTTTCGGCCAGTGTCGGCTCCTGCATTTGCATTGGGTCA
>DUQT01000118.1 GCA_012837655.1 Actinomyces sp.
AAGCTAAGCCCATGAACGCCGATGGTACTGCACCCCACCGGGTGTGGGAGAGTAGGAAACCACCGCAACCAAAACCACACAAATGGGGGGAGGAACCACACAACGGTTCCTCCCCCCCAAAAAACCATTCCACAAACAAACACCCAACGAACTTCCACGCATTGGCCGCGGGTGTCCAAACCACAAAAACGCTTCAGGCTTAGGCAGCCCATTCGACGCAGTGCGCCCGCACAGAAACCACAGCAAAACGCGCGTCACCCGAAAGTTCAACCTGAACCCCTGCAGGTACCCACACCGCGTGGCCGCAGGCCAGGGAGTCGCCGCTTACAGTTCCATCGCCTTTGATGGACACGATGATGGTGTCTGCCGAAGCTCGCCCTCGTAAAGAAGAATCGCCTGGTTCGACAACTTCCAAGTGGAAATCATCCACGTTCGGCTGATACGTACGCACCTTGCAACCACCGATTGTGCCGACGGTAGGTTGGATCAGTTGCGGCTCGGTAGATTCCATGCGGGCGGTGTGGAGGAGGCCTTCGACGTCAATGTGTTTGCTCGTGAGGCCAGCGCGGATCGTGTTGGCTGAAGACGCCATCACTTCCAGTCCTGTGCCGGAAAGGTAAGCGTGGATGGTGCCGACGGGGACGAAGAGGGCCTCGCCGGGTTGAAGGTCCACAATATTCATCGCAGCTGCGACAAGTAGGGACGGCCTGGACGGGAAGAAGCGGTCGACGTGCACAAGCATCTTCGCTCGTTCACTGATGAGCGGATCCGCATGGTCTATGAAGTCTCTGCAGCGGTCAACGTATTCTCGGATTTGCGCGCGATCCGGCTTTACGCCCTCGGTGACCGTCATATAGATGGTTTCGCTGAGGCCACTTGCCCGCAACTCTGAAGCGATTCTGCGTGACAGCGGAATGTTTAATTCTTCGTTGAAATGAATCAGCGCATCCTTATCGGCAAAGCCAATCAACGCACGCCACGGGCTGAGCGCAAGCAACATTTCCGGCTTGTGATTCCGGTCTTTATACGACCGTTTTGGCGATGACATTTCGATCCCCAATTTATTTTCGAGGTCGAAGCCGGCCTCGGCTTGGGGGATGGAGGGATGCACCTGAATCGAAAGCGGCATTGCAGGTGCTATTAGTTTCACCAAGTAAGGAAGTCCGTCTACCGCGGCGCCAGGCTGCCGAGGTGCAACCATGTCCTCCAGCAAAGTGCCATCATCCAACTTGGACGGGCCATCGCGGTGGGTGCCGAACCAAACTTCAGCTAGGGGCATACCGTCGGGATGTGTGCCACGCAGTTCGTGGATCGCCCGCTGGTCGCCCCAATCATAATGCTGGGAAAAGCCAGAAATATGGCGAATTGTCGGCTTCACTCACGCTCGCTTTCTACATCAACGATTAGTATACAGATATCAACAACCAAGCCCGTCGGGGGTCGCCGGACAGTCCCTGAGTGTTATTAACGCCACGAGGACGCCAGCTGCATCAAGCGGGCGCAGCCATCACGCCGGCGGTGCAGCTATCCCACGACGCCAGACCAACTCCGACCGCGAGCATCGATGGCGGAAAGACTTACGGGAGCGAAGCGGCGATAATACTGGTACGAAGCGTCGCACACACGAAAGGGGCATAATGCATCTTCTGGTAACGGGTGGCGCCGGATTTATTGGGTCCAATTTTGTGTCGCAGACGTTGCGTTCTAAGGTGCACCCCGACATCCCCTCCGACGTTCGCATTACCGTGCTGGACGCGCTGACATACGCTAGTGGTCGGGCGTTCATCGAGGCCGACATCCAGGCCTTCCCGGACCGGTGCCGGCTGATACAGGGAAGCATTTTGGATAGGGATCTGGTCTTCGCCCTCGTGAATGAATGCGACGCTGTCGTGCATTTTGCGGCGGAATCGCACAACGATAATTCGTTGCACGACCCGACTTTGTTCGTGGAAACGAACGTGAACGGCACGTTGACGCTTCTGGAGGCCGCGCGGGAGTACGACAAGCGATTCCACCACGTGTCTACCGACGAGGTCTACGGTGACCTCCCGTTGAACGACAGCGGCAAGTTCCATGAGGCGAGTCCGTATCGTCCGTCGTCTCCGTATTCGGCGTCGAAGGCGGGGGCGGATCACCTCGTGAATGCGTGGGTGCGTTCGTTTGGCTTGAATGCGACGATTTCGAAC
>DUQT01000119.1 GCA_012837655.1 Actinomyces sp.
CACCAACGATGTAGAAAATAATTGCATTGCGCCCGGTCTCGAACTTCGCGCTCAAATCCAGTTCAATCTTTAGGTCTGAGGGCATGTAAGAAAATGCCAGCCACACCCAAGAAATCGCCAGAACAATCAGCATTAGCGGAACCGCGATCGCCATCCACGACACGAAGGTGATGTGAACGCCTGAAGCTTGGAGGGCTCCCAGCGCAATCGCGTTCGGCGGCGTTCCAACCGGCGTTCCAATACCGCCCACGTTCGCCGCAACCGGGATTGATAGTGCGAGGCCGGTGCGCGACTTACCCTTCGGAAGCTGTGACAACACGGGCATGAACACTGCAAACATTGTCGCGGTCGTGGCCGTATTCGACATGAACATTGAAAGTCCAGCCGTAATCAGCATGACGCCCATCAGCATCATTCGCGGTGATGACAGGAACGGTTTCAACATGACTGCCGCGATCGCGCGGTCTACCCCGTATTTCGACGCGCCGTCCGCCAGCATGAAGCCACCCAGGAACAAAATAATTACCGGGTTCGCAAGTGCCGCAAAGAATGTTGACGAGGCCGGAGCTGTCTCCGCTACGGGTAATAGTGCCTGGTCTGAAACCAGGAGCACCTCAGCCATAATCACGAGGACCGCGGTTGCTGAAAGCGGGATGGCCTCTGTAACCCACAGCATGATCGCGGCTAGGAAGATCGCGAGCATGCGCTCGCCGACACCATCTAGTCCGGGAACATCAAATAGGAACGGGAAAATAAATCCGATCAGGGCTGCTATTTGACCAAATCTTTGAAGCTTAGATGTCTGCTTCTGCGTTACTGCCTTCGGACCCTTTTTCGGCTTAGGACCACGCCTAATGCCAGGTCGGGATGATGGGCGTTGAACTTCTTGCGACTTCCTCGTCATAGTCAGTAAACGTCCTACTCTCGTCACGATTGAGTGTGCGTTTATTGCGCCTCTCTGCGCGGCACACAGACCTTCTATAGTCTAGCTCACATTTACCTTTATTCTGTCCGCACGTACGACGCATTTGAACCCGAAGCGCGACTGAACACTTGCGCTTGTATAGTGGAGGCGGTTTGAAAATATTTGCAACCGTGTTGCTCGTCGCAAGCCGTTGAGCTGAGGGAGATCCATGAGAGTATCGCCGTCTTACACCGCTTCTTTTCGCCTAATCATTGATGAAACTCGGGTGAAGATGAATGCCGTCATCAACCTGATAACTGAAACAGGCGCGGCCATCACCGGCCTGGATGTGGCAGATTCGGATCGTGGTGAACTCATCCTCGACCTCACGTGTAATGCGCGCGATTCGCAACATCGCCGCGAAATCGCCAAGATTCTGCGCGAAACCGACGGAGTCAATCTGACTTCCATTTCTGACGCAACTTTCCTTGCCCATATTGGCGGCAAGATCCAGGTTGAGCCAAAGTCTCCGATCCGAAACCGCGCTGACCTTTCGCGCGTTTACACGCCCGGCGTTGCGAGAGTCTGCCAGTCGATCCACGATGCTCCGATGAAGTCCCACTTCCTAACGATGCGGGCCAACACCGTCGCGGTTGTCACTGACGGCACCGCCGTCTTGGGCATGGGAGACATCGGCCCCGAGGCCGCCCTTCCGGTCATGGAGGGCAAGGCCGTCCTATTTAAACAGTTCGGTGGAGTGGACGCGTGGCCGGTCGTCCTCGATACGAAGGACACTGAGGAAATTATTCGCATTGTAAAGGCAATCGCGCCCGCTTACGGTGGAATCAACCTGGAGGACATTTCTGCCCCACGTTGCTTTGAGATCGAAGCACGATTGAAGGAAGAGCTCGACATTCCAGTCTTCCACGATGACCAGCATGGAACCGCAATTGTCGTCCTTGCAGCCCTGCTCAATGCTCTGAAAGTCGTTGATAAGAAGATTGAGGACGTCCGCATCGTCGTGTCCGGCGTTGGTGCGGCGGGCACTGCGATCATCAAGCTTTTGCTCGCTCAGGGAGCGCGCGACATTGTTGGCTACGGTCGAAATGGCGCACTGTCTCGCGATGAAACAGAGGGATTCAACGAATCCCGAAAGGCCCTTGCCGAAATGACGAACCCGCGCCTGGTCAAGGGTTCCTTAAAGGAGGGTTTGAAGGACGCCGACGTCTTTATTGGCGTATCGCATGGAAACATCCTGGAGCCAAAAGACCTCGAAGTCATGGCGGACCGGGCAGTCGTGTTTGCGCTTGCAAATCCGACTCCCGAGGTCGACCCGGTGGAAGCAGCAGAATACGCGGAGATCGTTGCAACTGGACGCTCCGACTTCCCGAACCAGATTAATAATGTGCTCGCATTCCCCGGACTTTTCCGCGGAATCCTCGATTCGCACATCAAGACAGTCACGACCGAACTATTACGCGTCACGGCTACCGCAATCGCATCAGTGATTTCTGAAGAAGAACTGTCCAAGCACTACATCATTCCCGGCGTTTTCGACGAGCGCGTACCAAGGTATGTATCCAGCGCTGTTCGAAGGTCCGCCGATGACGTACCGCGTCACGAACTACCGACCCAGGAACACACCGACCGCCCGGATCCAAACGAGACGCTATCCAGGTTTAAGTAGGTCGCTATTCCGGCTTCAGGAAGTCGTTGTCCAGGCTTGAGTAGCTCGTTGCCCAAGTTTAAGTGAGTGGTTTAAGAGACTCGAATGAGTCGTTCACCAACTTATTTTCACGCGCTACTTTCCACGGTTATTCCCGCGAAGTTGAGCCTCGCACCACCAGGGACGGCGTCACCAAATGTTGGCGTCCGTCCCTGTCGTGTTCCTTGGACCGCGAGCGCACGTCATCAATTGCGAGCTCCGCCATTTCGTCAGGCTTCGGGTCGATCGAAGTGATGTCATACTCAGGCTTTGCCGCATAGAAAGTGTTGTCATAACCAACCACACCGATGTCAACACCTGGCTTAAATCCGAGCGTGCGGATCGCAATCACGATGTCCATGGCCAGGGGGTCGTTGTAGCAGACTATGGCAGTTCCAGGCCCGTCCTCGTCAATTAATTTCTTTACGGAACTTTCGACTTCATCGACGATTCGGACGTCGGGTTCGATTCCCTTTTCCGTGCACGCGTCGCGGAATGCCTTGGTTCGGCGGTTGACGAGCTCATCGGCCGCGGTTGTTTCCCGCGTGAAAAAAACGACCTTTTCGTACCCGGTTTCTTCAAGATGTTCGAGGACGAGGCTGGCCGCAACATCTTCATCAATGTAAACGGCGTCCGTTGCTCCGCCCGCGAAGTCGCCTGCGACAACGCAGATGGCGATTTTGGAGCTGTATTCCAGTAGTTGCTCCTCGGAAAGTGTGGGCGCGACGAGGATTACGCCGCCGACGCGTAGGCCGTGAAAATAATCGAGGGCGCATGACTCGTTGTCGGGCTGGTCGCCGCGAATGGCTGACAGGGCCATCATGCCGCGCTTATCAGCCGCTTTTTGGATGCTAGTCACCACGGATTCAAAGAACGGGTGCATCAGGTTTGGAAGCACGATCCCGACGATGGGAGACGTGCGGGCGGCAAGCATCGCGGCACCCAGGTTTCGCGTGTACCCCAGGCGCTCCGCAATCTCGATAATACGTTGCCTAGTTCCTTCTGCAACAGTGGATGACCCCGAGAGCGCCAGAGACACCAAACCGCGCGAGACTCCGGCCTCGCGCGCAATGTCAGCCTGTGTTGGGGTGGATTTCATATATCCACTTTATCCCGTTATTATCCGCAAATCCGCGGGTTGAGACCTGACGGAATTGCTACGGTTTGGTGCCCAGGTTTGCTCGGGTGCCCCGGAAACGTGTTTGAACTTTTCGCTTTGGCTGGGCTACTGGAACGAAACGATCCAGGGGCGCGGCTCGATTTCCATGGTTTGCTGCGGGGTCAGCATTGGCTGGTCCTCGTCAATAAAGTTCTTCCACGCCATCCACACACCGCTTGGCAGATCGGTGAGCATGGCGTTCCACGTGTCCATCTTCTGCCCCGGAGTTCCATGCCCATCGGCATGAATAACGGTGGCAAGCTCCGGATGGTCCGTGTTCAACTGTTCGCGGTTGCGGATCATTTGCGTTTGGAACTGGTGCAGCATGAACACCTTTTGAGGCAGCTGATTTTCGCGGGTCAACTCTGCGAGCCAGTCCGCCACTTCGTTAGCTTCAGAAACGTCAATGTGCCCCACCTGCTGTAGCGGCACTTCATCGCCGTGAAGCTTCCACTCCGGATCCAGGGCCAGCCCAACGTTGGGGCGCTTCAGCAAATCTTCGTACACCTTTGCCTGATCCAGCAGGTGTGCGCGGCCGGGCTGCAGATCGATGATCGCGTAGCCGCCCGCCTCCGTAACCGCGTCCACGTAAGGCACGAGGTCCTCCGCTGGCGTGATATTGGAATAGTTTCCATCATCCCCAGCCCCGCCGGCAGCGACGGTTGCGATGATCTCAAACGCAGGAATTACCGGCTCGGGGCTGAACTCCTGATACTGATCCGCGTACTGTTGCGCGATCGCAGCAGCGTCCTCGGCCCCCTGTTCCCCAAGAACACCAAGGGCACCGCCCCACGGATGACCGTACAGTGCGACCATCCTACGTCCGGGGAATACGAGTCCCCCGCCGCCGGGCAGTTCTTCCGCGTTCGCGGCTATCTGCGCCGTCGTGGTCAGGCGTTCCGTGCCACCAAAGTCAGGGCCGAGCCCAACCGCGATCTGGTTCTCACGCATTAATTTCATGGAGTCCGCAGTAGCGCGCGGATCAGCCGTCGGCAGCAACATCGGGTTCAGACCCGCTGTGCGCGCATTCGCAATCAGACCAAGCGGCGAAGCGTTCGTCGCGAACACAGCCGCGTCCTCGTTGCCCGGTCCTACTGCGCCCTTTTCAAGGGGAGCCAAATCGACAACCTGCGGATCGCCAGATTCCACGCCTTCCTGCGCGCCAGATTGGTTTGCTTCCTCGCCATCTTCCGCGCCGGGACCTTGCCCGTCATTCGGTCCTTCCGCGCCGGCATCTTGC
>DUQT01000120.1 GCA_012837655.1 Actinomyces sp.
GGGACGCCAAACGAAATCATCGCTTCCCGCGTCCTGACCGATCACGGGATTCGCGAACCTCTTTACGTAACCGCTGTGCGCATGGCCGGATACGACGTGACCGCCGAAGACGAGCCAGAATCCGTCCACTCCATCCACATCCCCGCCGCCACGCGTAAAGAGTTGGCTCAGTGGGCGCGCGAACCACGCAAAATACCGCGTGAACCGGACCCTATTTTGCAGCTTGAAAATATCGAGTTCGGCATCAACGACGTCGAAATCATCAAGGGAATTTCGACCGAAATTTATCGCGGCGAGGTCGTGGCTATCTGCGGCACCAACGGAGCCGGCAAATCAACACTTGCCAAACTCATCTGCGGCTTCGAGATTCCAGATTCTGGCCGGGTCTACTTAAACGGCGAGGACATTACAGAAGCACCGATCGCTAGGCGCGGCCGCAAAATCGGGTTCGTCATCCAAAACCCCAACCAGATGATTTCAAAAACCATGATCCTGGAAGAGGTCTCACTCGCCCTCCAAAATATTGATATTTCCGAGGACGAGAAAAACACGCGCATCGAACAGGCTTTGCGTACGTGCGGGCTGTGGGCATATCGGGAATGGCCGATTTCTGCGCTATCTTACGGGCAACGCAAACGCGTGACGATCGCATCTGTCATGGTTACGACCCCGGACGTCATCATTTTGGATGAGCCAACCGCCGGGCAGGACTGGGCGCACTACACAGAGATCATGGAGTTCTTGAAGTCGCTCAACGACACGGGAATCACGATCGTGCTGATTACCCACGACATGCACCTGACTTTGGAATACACGGATCGTGCGATCGTGATGTCGGATGGGCGCGTACTTGCGGCGCAGTCATCGGCGTCGGTCCTTGCAGATCCAGAATTGACGAGGGCGGCGTCGCTTCGGACGACGTCGCTGTATGACCTCGCGCTTCGCTTAGGTGAGGATGACGAATCCGGTGAGTCGTTGGATCCGACTGCGTTCATTGAACAGTTCATCGCTCGAGAGATTGAGTGGCGCGAGGACGTCCTCGCGGATCATTTGGGAACGGGGCGATAAAAGTGGCTGAAAGAACCGCCGTCCTGGGCTACATTCCGCGCAAATCGTTCATGCATTCTCTGACGGGCACCACGAAACTAATCATGATGATCAACGCGTCGATTGCGGCGATGCTGGGGTTTGACACCCGATTCCTGGTGCTCATGGTGTTTGTCTCCGTGTTCCTGTGGGTCGCATCGAAGATTGAGCTGTCGAAACTGAAGGTTGTCCTGTGGTTCATTTTCATATTGATGATTTTGAACAACATCATGATTTTCTTGTTCGCCCCGCAGTACGGCACTGAAATCTACGGAACAACGACGGAGCTGTGGCACATCACGGACCGTTACACGTTTACGGCTGAGCAGCTGTTCTACCAGTTGAATGTGACGCTCAAATATTTTGCGGTGCTTCCTATTGCGCTTCTATTTATTGTGACGACTTCGCCTTCTGAGTTCGCTTCATCGCTGAACAGGGTTGGTGTGTCCTACAAGATTTCGTACTCGGTTTCGCTTGCGCTTCGCTACATTCCAGACATTCAGCGTGAGTACCGAGAGATTTCGCAGGCGCAGCAGGCCCGCGGAATCGACACTTCAAAAGACGTTTCCTTCGCCACGCGCGTGAAGAACAGCGCGTCCATCATGCTGCCGCTACTGCTGTCCTCCTTGGAACGCATTGAAGTCATTGCGACCGCCATGGAACTGCGCGGCTTCGGCAAGGGCAAGAAGCGAACCTGGTACACCACGCGCCCACTCAAGGCACGCGACTGGATCGCGATCGGAGTTTCCTTCCTGCTACTGATCCTTGCCGCGTGGCTGATTTCAGTGAACGGCGGACGCTTCTACAACCCATTTATTTAGCGCGTTTCGAGCGTTTCATTCACAACGCCGATGCGTCGCTCCTAAGGAAGATGGGTAGGAACCAGGTTCAAGACGCTCTGGACCCGGTTCGCCGGGAGCATTTAGGCGTTGCGTTCGGCGCGCTTTTGGGCGATTTCGTAGAGCGTGACGCCGGTTGCGACGGCGGCGTTTAGTGATTCCACTTCGGATGCGATCGGAATGGATACGATCTGGTCGCAGGTTTCGCGCACGAGGCGGGACAGTCCCTTACCCTCCGCACCCGTAACAATCACGAGCGGTTCGGCCGCAAGTTCCAGGTTGCGCAGGTTTACGTCCCCGCCGGCGTCTAGGCCAACGACGAAGCACCCGGCTTCCTTGTAGGCGCGCAAGGTTTGCACCAGGTTGGTCTCACGCGCAACAGGCACACGAGCCGCGGCGCCCGCGGATACCTTCCACACAGTCGCGTTAACTGATGCGGATCGCCTCTCGGTAATCAGCACACCTGTGGCGCCGAAAGCTCCTGCGGAACGCAGAACCGCACCCAGGTTGTGCGGATCAGTCACCTGATCCAGAGCAATGATCAAAGGCGTTTCAAAATCGCCCTCGGCAATCTTCAAAAGGTCATCGGCGCTGAGGTAATCGTATTCGGGAACTTCGATTCCGATTCCCTGGTGCGCGGTCTCGCCGGATGCGTTTTCGAGGTCGCGGCGTGTGACCTCCATGATTGGAGCGCCCTGCTCCGCGGCGGCTTTCAGTACGTTGGCAACGCGGTCATCGGACGGGTCGGCGGACAGGAACACGCGAACGATTTCGATGCCGGAATCCACGGCTTCCCACACGGGGTTTCGTCCAACGATCAGTTCGTGGTTCTTCGCAAGCTTGATTGCGGTGCGCGTGCGATGCGCTTCGCGCTGCTTCTGCTTCGCGGCCTCAATTTCGCGTTCCTGCTTGCGCTTGTAGGCAACGTGGTATTGACGGTCCTCCGCCTTGGGTGTCGGGCCCTTGCCGCGTAGCCCGCGTCGACGCTGGCCACCACTGCCCTTGAGGGGTCGCTTCCCTGAACGCTTCTTACCGCGCGCTCCGCCATCAACCGCCATGATTACCACCTAACTCCTGACTAGACCGGTAGCCCTAGGGGCCAACCAGTTTACAACTGGCGCCTATTGTACATTCCGCGCTAGGCCTCTACAGCCAGCCATTTGCGCGCGCGGTGCTCGCGGCGTCCGCCCGGTTGCGAGCCCCCGTTTTCCCCATGATTGACGACACGTGATTGCGCACAGTTCCAGAAGACAGCGATAGCGTATCCGCGATATCGTCGATCGATCCGCCCTTTTCCACTTCGCGTAGTACTTCGATTTCGCGTTCAGTGAGCGGATTTTGCCCAGCTGTCAGCGATTCCACAGCCAGTTGCGGGTCGACCACCTGCTGTCCCCTGACGACTTTGCGCACGTAGTCCGCCAGTTCATCGGAAGGCGCATCCTTCACCACGAATCCTGAGGCGCCCGCGTTGAACGCCCTGCGCACGTAACCGGGCCTTCCGAAAGTGGACACCATCAATACCCGCGTTTGAGGGCGTAGCTTACGAATCTCTTCGCAGGCTTTCAGCCCGTCTACATCGGGCATCTCAACGTCCATTAGAACGACGTCAACTGCTGGATCTTCTTTCACTAGTGCGATTGCTTCTGCCCCGGTGCCGGCAGTTCCAGCTACTTCAATATCGCCTTCGAGGGCGAGCAAAGCCGCGAGCGCGCCCCTCACCAGGGCCTGGTCATCAGCTACGACTATGCGAATCACATTGACAGTTTCTCACGATTGCCTGAGCTTTCGGCCTTGTCGACAGATTCCAAGACTGCGGGGTCGAGGGCGAAGTCAAGCACCCACCCATCACCATCGGGTGCGCTCTGTGCTGTGACCGTGCCGATGCCTTCAGAGCGAGCCTTCAGGTTTTCAATGCCCGAGCCCGACCGCGGGTGTTCGCTGGACTCTGGGTTCTTTGAGCCCCGCCCTCGAGAATTATTACGAGCACGACCATCATCGGTGACGCGAACGCCCCTTTTCGAAACTGTGATGCGGCAGTGCTGCGCAAGGGCGTGGTGGACGACGTTGGCAGCACCTTCGCGGATGACGTGTGCGGCGGCGTCTTCGACGTGTTCGGGGAAGTCAACGTCTTCAATGGAGGTGGAAACACTGATGTTCGCGGCGGTGAGGAGCTGGTAGGCGCGGTCAACTTCTTCCGGAATGGAAAGCGTTTGGCGCGACCGCACTACGGCGCGCATCTGATGTAGCGCTTCGCGGGAAAGTTCGGTGATGCGGTCCTGCGTTTCTTGTGCTCGCTCGATTTGGCCACGTTCTAACAGCTTTGCGGAGAGCTGCGACATCGTGTTAATCGCTGTGAGGGTCTGCCCTAAAACGTCGTGAAGGTCAGAAGCCATGCGGTTGCGCTCTTCCTCCACGGACAGGTTTTTGGTGCGGACTTGCTCGATCTCTCTGGAGCGTTCCCGATCCAACTGGCCGCGCGAAAGCGCCACGATCACGAACGTAATGGTGACGGACATGCCCGCTGCAATGACGGAGGCGACGTGTTGCTCACCGAAGAAATAGACGCCCGAAAACGCCGAAAACGCATACAGCGCGTATCCAAGGAGCATCCGACTCAAGAGGGGCCGAACCGTTAGGAACATGATCGCCGGCACCAGGTAGACGATGTTGAAAATCGTGGAGAACTCGTAGAAATACAGCGAAATCGTCGCCAAAATCCACAGCACGCTAAGCGTCACGACGTAGGTTGGCGTTACGCGTTGACTCACCGGCGCTGTGTCATTCAGCAACCAAATACTGATGTACGTGCCAATAAACAGGATTTCCAGGACGGTGTAACCGACCGCGTGCGGATCAGGAAACGCCCTAATCCCATAAAAGATCCCCGGAAGAATAAACACCAGAAACGGCGACGCGTACGCCAGCGCAAACAGGCGCTCCTTCCAGATTCGATCCTTCAGTTCAGAGTTCATTTCCCGCAGTCCTTAATGATTGACGAGGGCGGGGCAGGCCACTGTTACTGCGACAAATGGTACCCGAACCCCGCCCTCGGTTTATGGCTGGTTAGCGCTTTTGGAGTTTTCGGTAGGCGCCCTCAGCTGGGTGCTTACCAGGCGCTCGGCGAGGACTGCCTCCTTAACGCAGTGCCCCGAGCGTCTTGAAAGACGCTACTTACCGGCTGGTGAGCTTCTTGGAGAGCAGGACTGCTGATCCAATGAGAATCGCGATCCAGGCCGCAATGTTTACGATTGCTAGCGTTTCAAAGCCTTCCCACCCGGTGATGGGTCCCAAAGCAATCTGGTTCATGCCCCACAGTGGCGTGAACTTCGCGAAGGTTTGGAAGAAGCTGTTCAGCTGGTCAAGTGGCACGAACATGCCGGATAGGAATCCCAGGACAGCTGAGCCACCACCGATAATGCCGTACGCCTGCTCGCCACCAACGATGGCTGCGACAACAAGGCCGAGCAGTGCAGGAACAACTGACAGTGCCACGATCAGGAGGAAGGACTGCAACCATACGGGACCCGCCATTGCGGCGCCCGTGAAGTGACCGATCGCGAAAATAACGGAGAGCACCAGGATGCCCACCAGGACTGAAACCGTGACCTTGGAGAACATGTAGGCACGCATACCCAGCGGTGTCAGTGCAACGGTTCGCGTCCAGCCTTTAACTCGTTCGATCGCGATTTCAGCTGTCAGCATCGCGATGGCCATTACAGCTGCGTACTGTCCCAATGAAATTAGGATGAGGCCGGCCAGGTTGCCGTGAGGAAGCTCTTGCTCACCGACTCCAGAAGCCCCGAAAATCAGGTAAATCATGGTCGGCAAACCGATCGTGAAAATCACGGTCCACGGGTTCGTCATTGCAATGACAAGTTGCTTCAGAACAATCGGCCTAAATCCGTACATAGGCGAGGTCGGCGTCCGCTCCGATAGTGGTCGCGCAGCAGTGATCGTTGTCATTTTACTTATCCTCCCCAACTAGCTTCAGGTAAGCCTCTTCCACAGTGGATTGACGCAGTTCCAAGTTGTGTGCGCCAGGCAGGTTTAGAGCCGCCCTTGCAGCGTCGTCCAGATCATGTCCACGCACGAGGACGCGGCCGGCATCCGCGATAATCGACCAGTCACGCTTACCGCGAGCTTGCGCCATCTGATCAAACGCAACTGCGTCCTCTCCCTCGTATTTGATGGTGAGGTGGGCGCCTGCGTACTTGCGGCGCAGTTCATCGGTGGCTTCGTCGGCAAGGACGCGGCCTTCGCTCATGATGAGGGTACGTTTCGCGTACTGTTGCGCTTCTGTTAGGTAGTGGGTTGCGAAAAGGACGGCGCGGCCGGTTTCGGCCTGGGCTTCGATGAAGTCCCAAAACTCGCTGCGGGCGCGGACGTCCATGCCTGTGGTGGGTTCGTCCAAAATGAGCAGGAGTGGGTCCGGGAGCAACCCTATTGCCAGGCGGACGCGCTGGCGTTCACCGCCGGAAAGTTTGCCCACCTTGCGCTTAGCGAGGTGCGTGATTCCAGCAGCTTCCATGACTTCATCGACCGATTGGTTGTCGCGCATCGTGGCGGCAACCAGATTCAACAGTCGTCGCACTGACACTTCGGTGAGGAGGGCGTCAGTTTGCTGGACTACTCCAACCAGGCCCATTGAAACGGCTTTGCGACTCGACATTCCAAACAGGCTGGCTGATCCTTGATCTGCGTCCTGGAGTCCAAGCGCAATGTCCAGTGCAGTTGTCTTACCCGCACCGTTGGGGCCTAGCAGCGCCATGACTTCGCCGGGCATGATTTTCATTGAGAAATCGGTCAGCACGCGATTCTTGCCAAACGACTTCGAGATCTTATTGACTTCCAAAGCGGGCGTCTGTGGCTGTTTAGCCTGGCTCGCCGATTCGTGTGCGCGTGGGCGCGTGAGTGTTGTCTGTGTCATGGTTTAAGTCCATCAAGAATGCATCAACACCTCATAGGGCATCTATCCGGATATGACCATGACATTTGTCAGGGGCAGGTCCGCGCAAACGAGTGGGGACGTCCCGTGATGTCGCGCACGCGCTCTGAATCGCGGCAGGTCCGCGCAAACGATTGAGGACGTTACTAAGCGCGAACGACTTGGTGGCGACTGGCCCCGCGCCGACCGCGAATTGATTGCCGTAGCGCTAAGTCGCGCGTTGCGTTAGTAACGCGGGTAGCCGGGGTTCGGAGGTTGCGGCGTATTGACGGGCCCGGTTTGGTTTTGGGCTTTCGCGATGAGTTTGCGTTCGCGTTTCTCACAGTAAAACGCTGCGAGCGCACCGAACAGGAATCCGCCCAGGTGTCCCTGCCAAGACATTGAGCCGTTAGGGATGAATCCGGCAACGATCGTGTACCAGTATGACCACAGCAGGACGACTGCGACTACTAGGCGTATGAGTTTGTGGGTCAAGGTCTTCTCGGCAATCACCACGGCCAGTAGGTACCCGAAGTAGCCGAACACGATGCCGGACGCTCCCCCGGTAACCACGTTCCGGCTGACAAACGTAGCGAAAAGACCCAGCCCGAACATGGACGCGACGGTCACTACAAACCATCGTCGAAAACCTTCCATGCCAACAATCAGGCCCAGAATCAGCAAGAACACCGAGTTACCCAGAATGTGGTCAAAATCCACGTGGACGAAGTTTGCGGTTATCCATGTCCACGGACGGCTCAAGTTGCCGGCTTCCACACCGAATGCGTAGAAAACTTTGGGTCCGAAAACCATCTGGATTCCGAACACGACCCACATTGATGCAAGTAACAGCAGTGGAGGGATAGCCCTGCTCACTACCGTTCCCGCAGCTTTGCGCCCTCTTTGCCCGATCGAAGGTTCGGGTCCATTTACGCTATATGCCATCTAACTCCGTCCGCGCTGTCTTCCACCACAATGCCCGCGGCGGAAAGCTGGTCGCGAATTGCATCTGCGCGCGGCCAGTCCTTCTCGGCACGCGCCTTTGTACGTTCTTCAATAAGCGCACTGACCAGTGCATCCAGTGCGGCGTCCTTTCCAGAATCGTCGCCTTCCGCCGTTGACCACTGTTGTGAAGCAGGATCGAGGCCGAGGACGCTCATCATCGCGCGAACATCCAGCAGTGCATCTCGAACAGCGGGCTCGTCACCATCAGTGATCGCCTGGTTGCCAGCCTTCAAACGCTCGTACACAACAGCCATACCGCCGGCCACATTCAGATCATCATCCAAAGCTTCCGCGAAAGCTTGCGGAACGGGGTGGCTAGCCACGTCCTCGTCGGTGAAAGAACCACTGATTTCGGATGCGCGCGTTACGAAACCGGCGATGCGGTCCCACGCGGCGGCGGCGTTTTCGATGGTTTCTTCGCTGTATTCGACGGTCGAGCGGTGGTGGACGGTGCCCAGTGCGAAGCGCAGGACTTGGGCGGGGACGCGTTCCAAAATGTCGGCGACAACCAGGGAGTTGCCGAGCGACTTCGACATCTTTTCGCCCTTCATGGTGACCCACGCGTTGTGGACCCACAGGTTCGCGAAGCCCCAGCCGGCTCCGTGGGACTGGGCTTGTTCGTTTTCGTGGTGCGGGAAGCGCAGGTCGATTCCGCCGCCGTGAATGTCGAACGTTTCGCCGAGGTAGCGGTGCGACATCGCGGAGCATTCCAGGTGCCATCCCGGGCGGCCCGCTCCCCACGGGGACTTCCACGACGCGGTTTCAGGTTCGGTTGGTTTTGCGGCTTTCCACAGGGCGAAGTCGCGCGGGTCGCGTTTGCCGGCTTCGACGTTGCTGTCGATTTGGGATTCGTCCTCGGTGGTGCGCATCTGGGTCAGATCTTGGTGGGTTAGTGACCCGTAATCTTCCAGGGAATGCACGTCAAAGTAGACGTTGCCAGCACCGTCGTCGTAGGCGTGGCCGCGCTCGATGAGGCGTTCAACTAGCGCGATCTGGTCGAGCACATGCGCGGTCGCGCGCGGCTCAAACGTTGGCGGTAGCAGCCCGAGCGCGTCGTAGGCCTGCGCGAACTCGCGCTCAAATTTGGATGCCCACGCCCACCAGTCTTCCCCGGCCTCCGCAGATTTGTTCAGAATCTTGTCATCAATATCCGTGATGTTGCGGATGTACTTGACCTTCAGGCCGTTGCGGCGCAACCAGCGGATCAAAGTGTCAAACGCGACAGCGGACCGTAAATGCCCAATGTGTGGGCTTCCCTGCACCGTGGCGCCACATAGGTAGATGCCAACCTCGCCCTCGTTCACGGGTTTTAGGGGTTGAAGCTTGCGCGTTTTCGTGTCGTAAAGATGAAGATTCACGCATCTAGCCTACGATGTTATCCATTTGAGTGACAGATCGATCTCACGGCGATGCGTTCCAAACGGCGCCAATTCATCCTCGAGGGCGAGGCTGGGCGCGCAATCGATGACGGCTCGACCGCGAATTTGACCTCCGCGCCTGGGGACAAACCGCGAAGTAGTGCCACCCGAGGGCGAGGCTGGGCGAGCATAGGCTTGCCGCACGGCAAGAAAGTTATGCTAAATGGCATGACGACTAAAGCTTTTGACGATTCGGCTCCCGCAGGATCCGCCGCGCACGAAGACTCTGCTACGACCGCGGGCTCCGAGGCAGACGCAGGTTCCCCCGCCGGACTCGAGCCTTCCGCGAACGCAGGCGCTAAAACTGATGCAGGTGCTGACACGAACGCAGGCACAGATACGAATGCAGATGCTGAAATGAACGCTCAATCGCACGCAGTGCCGGTCCCGCAGTTTCGCACGGGGATTGGGTTTGACACGCATGCTTTCGCGGAGCCGGACTCGGGACGCAAGATGATGATGGCGTGCCTGGAATGGCCAGGCGAAGTGGGGTTGGAAGGCCACTCGGACGCCGACGTTGCCGCACACACGTGCTGCGATGCACTGCTGGCGGCTGCAGGTCTGGGAGACCTCGGCACCAACTTCGGCACCTCCCGCCCCGAATGGGCAGGCGCACCCGGCGAGGCCCTCATGCGCGAAACCGTCCGCCTGGTCAACGAAGCCGGCTACGAAATCGTCAACGTTTCCGTCCAAATCATCGGGGAGCGCCCCCGCATCGGCAAGCGCCGTTCCGAAGCTGAAGTGCGCATGTCCGAGATCCTTGGCGCGCCCGTCAACCTTGCGGCGTCAACTACCGACAAGCTCGGTTTTGCAGGAAGGTCCGAGGGCATGGCTGGCATCGGCTCCGCGCTAGTCGTCAAGAAAAACTAAGGTCGCGCGACCAATCCGCGACGCGATTTACCTGCCAACCCCTGTGGCGAACGCGGTAGTGTCGCGCGATCGTTGCAAAACGGGGGTTGTCCCCAAGTGCGACTGTTTTCCGGCCAGTCGTCACCGGCTTACCTGACTCCGAGCAGCTTACCTTGTTCCGAGTAACTCACCTTGCTCCGAGCGGTTTCACGCGCTTGAGCATGATCAGCACGCCGAGCAACATGAACAGCAGAACACCGGCCATTAGAACCACTCCGGGCCACTGTTTCCAGGTCCAGAATGTGCCCGCGAGCGCTCCGAAAACTGAGGATCCCACGTAGTAGAAGAACATGTAGCCAGACGACGCCTGCCCGGTAGCACCAACGCCAGCGCGGGCGCGCGCCGCAACCCATCCGGATGCAACACCGTGGGTGGCAAAGAAGCCAGCCGTGAAAATAGCCAGGCCAATGATGATCGCCCAGATCGGGGTGGCCAAAGTAATCAGCAGACCCGTAATCATGACAGACGCGGTCATGGGCGCGACCTTGCGCTGCCCCAACTTTTGAGCCATCTTGCCCGCAAAAGCTGAAGCATACGACCCCAGAGCGTAGACAATGAAGATCAGCCCGACCACGCCAACGGAGTAGCCGTAGGGCGGTGCTTCCAGGCGGAATCCCATGATGTTGAAGACTCCAACGAAGGATCCCATGCCGGCCGCGGCTACGAAGAATAGGCCTAGCAAAACCTTGTCGTGCAAGATCGCGGACGTTTGTTCAGCCAGGTGTCGCAACCCTGATTCACCGGGCACAAATCCGCGAGATCGCGGCAACCACAGCCACACAGCTATCGCACACATAAGCGCGATAGCACCCATGCCAATCAGGCCGCCGCGCCAACCGACCAGTTCAGCAAGTCCGGAAACTCCCAGGCGTCCGGTCATACCGCCCAAAGCGGTGCCGCCAATGTACAAACCGGCGGCTCTTGCCTGCGCGGAGTCATGCACTTCCTCCGCCAAATAAGCCATCGCCACAGCGGGTAGCCCCGCCACAGAGATTCCCTGCAGCAGACGCAGCAACAGCAATACTTCCCACGACGGCGCTAATCCAACGCCGATCGCCACCAGCCCCGCCGTAAACAGAGAAGCAAAAATTATTCGAGTCCTACCACGAACCTCAGACAGCGGCCCAACAACAAGCAGTGCGACCGCGAGGCCGAGCGTGGACACGGAGACGGACAGCGCCGCCTGGTCTGGACGCAACCCAAAGTGAGCACCAATCTGTGGGAGTACCGGTTGCGTGTCGTACAGGAGCGCAAACGTTGCCAGCCCCGCCAAGAACAGGCTTATAGAAATCCGTCGGTACTCTGGGCTTCCCAGCTCGTACCCTTCGAATTCTCTAGGTGACTCCTCGTTTGGGTCAGACGCCCCTGTCCGGCTCACTGGCTAAATCATTCCTCGAATGTGTCTAGGTGAGCCTTCTCCGCCTTCACGGGAATAATCAGTATCAGACCCACCAAAAGGATTAGGGTGATGCCCAGAATACCCCAGTACTGAGACGAGGCTCCTTCGGGGACAAAATATGAACCAAGGCGCACCGATAGTCCAAACATCATCGGAGCAAGGAACGAAACTGCGCGACCGGTCGTGGCGTACAGTCCGAAAACTTCGCCCTCGCGACCTTCTGGAATGACGCGCGCCAGGAATGAACGTGACGCTGACTGCGCAGGTCCAACAAAGACTGTCAGGATCAGGCCTAGAACCCAGAAAACTCCGGTGCCTGCATCGTGGAAGATGAAGATCAAAATGCCGTCTATGGACATCGCGATCAGTGAGATCATGATGACCTTCTTCGGGCCAATCTTGTCGTCAAGCGCGCCGAAAGTAATCGTTGCAATACCTGCGACGATGTTTGCGACGACGCCGAAAATCAGCACGTCTCCTGCAGAGAATCCGAACGTTCCCGCGGCAATAATCGCGCCGAACGTGAATACGCCCGCCAGGCCGTCACGGAAAACAGCTGATGCAATAAGGAAGAACACGGTGTGCGGCGCCGAGTTCCACAGGCGCTTGATCGTGCCCCACAGCAGCTTGTAGGAGTCGATGATGGTCTCGCGTTCCGCGTGCTCCGCGCCGGCAACCTTACGGCCAGGCACTGCGAACAGCACGGGGATCGCGGATAGTCCAAACCACGCGGCCGCGAAAAGCATCGCCACGCGGATGTTTAGGCCGTCTTCGCTTGTGACTCCGAACCAGCCCACCTCTGGGGAAATGAACCCGACAAACAGGATCAGTAGCAGGATGATTCCACCCACGTACCCCGATCCCCATCCCAGTCCGGAAATGCGACCCATCGTCTTAGGCGTTGAAATCCGGCCCAGCATCGCGTTGTAGTTAACGGATGCGAACTCAAAGAAAACATTTCCGAGGCCGAGCAGCGCGATACCTAGCCACAGCGCTCCCATGGGGCCAAGCGGCGATTCGGGCCGCACAAAGAACATCATGCCGGTCAGGATCACGACCGCGAAGGTGTTGACTCCGAGCCAGAATGTGCCCTTGCCTTTGCGGTCTGCGCGCTGGCCGGTAATGGGGGCCATCAGGGCGATCGCGAATCCTGCGATCATTAGGCCTAGGCTGAGGGCCTCCGATGAGGTGTCCTTATCAGCAAACAACCCTGACGTTAGATACACGGAGAACACGAACGTCGTGGCGACCGCGTTAAAAGCTGCTGAGCCCCAGTCCCACAGGGACCAGGCGATTACTGTCTTATTGAGGATGTCGTGCTTCTTGGGTGCTTCCATTTTTGGGTCACCGGGCGCGACTGGTTTTTGCGAGGGATTGATAGTCACGTAATCGACTGTAACCCGTAACACCGCGAAATGTCGCTATCCGCCCTCTATTTGGGCGATTACGCCACCGCGCGGACACCTTGACGCTACTGTTCGGCCCTCAAGTCGTCACGTTTCAGTAGTTCGCTTGCAATAATCATGTCCAGTTTGGTCGTGATCTTCAAAGACATTTCCGACCCGAGCGTCAAGTACACATCCCCGCCCAGTTGTTCCACAAGCGCACCGTCGTCCGTTGCGTCCACACCCGACTCGCGCAGGCGTTTTGCGCCGATTTCGTGGGCTTCCAAGATTGTCGCCCAGTGGAATCCCTGCGGGGTTTGCACCGCCCGCAGTTGCGCCCGGTCCACCTGTCCGGACACCTTTTCAATTTCGATTCCCGAGGACGTGGCTGACTTGCTGTCCACAATTTTTTGCGTGTCAGTAACAGGAAGTGCGGGTAAGACAGCTTTGCACCCGTCCAGCAGGGCGTTGATCACGTCCGATATTGCTCGCTTGGGCGTTAAACATCTAGCGGCATCATGAATCAGAATCGGAGTGGAATCAGTGAGCTCGTAGCCGAGCCGTTTCGCTAAGTTCGGGATTTCTAGGAGCCCGTTGTAAACCGACAGTTGGCGGACAGTGCCACCTGGAACAACGCAGACCTCAGGCACGCCCTCGAAGATTTTTTCGAAATCGGAAATCACTTCAACAGGTGCGGTGACTACGATTCCAACGATTTCGGGAAGGACCTGCATTCCACGCACGGCGCGTTCAACGAGGGTTTCACCGGCCAGTTCCACGAGCGCCTTTGGCATGTCGTAGCCCAGGCGAGTGCCACTTCCGGCGGCGGTCACCACTGCGAAAACGGGGTTCATCGTCACTTCCCTACCTAAACTTTGAGGCCGCACCTAGGTGCGGCCTCAAACTATTGAAGTTGGTGTGCCTACTGGCTTACTTCTTCTTAGTCTTCTTGTCGTCAGCTTCTTCTTCCGCGACGTTTTCAGCGAGGATCTCGTCAAGGCGTTCGTTCGCCACGTCCTCTTCGATCTCGCGGGAAAGAGCAAGTTCAGACGTCAGAATCTGACGGGCCTTTGACAGCATGCGCTTTTCACCAGCGGACAGGCCCTTTAGTGCGTCACGGCGCGAAAGATCGCGGACAACCTCTGCGACTCGGACCGGGTCGCCGGTTGCGATCTTTTCCTGGTTCGCCTTGTAGCGACGCGACCAGTTCGAAGGTTCCTCCGTGTTTTCCTCACGGAGCGTATCCATTACTTCTTCGAAGCCCTCTTCGTCAACGACGTCGCGGACACCAACTAGCTCCACGTTTTCAGCGGGAACCTGAATTGTGAGATCACCGGTTGTAACGCGTAGCGTCAGGTAGGTCTTCTCTTCACCACCAAACATGCGCTTGGTGATTTCTTCGATAGTGGCAGCACCGTGGTGCGGGTACACGACGGTTTCGCCAACCTTAAATGTCATCGCCGTTAAACTCCTGTTGGTAGACAACAGGCCCATTTTACCAGTTTTTAGGTGATATCACTCGTTGGGATCGACCATCTTATACCCTAGACCGCGCACGGTCTGCAGAAGCTTCGGGTGTTTCGAGTCTTCCTCAATCCGCGAGCGCAAGCGCTTCACGTGAACGTCCAGCGTCTTTGTGTCGCCCACGTAGTCCGGCCCCCACACGAGGTTGATGATTTGCGTGCGCGTCAGGACACGATTCACGTTGCGAATCAGCAGTTCAAGCAGTTCAAACTCGCGCAGCGGAAGGTGAACCATTTCGCCGTTTACTTCAACCTCGTGACGATCCACGAGGACGCGGATGGGTCCAACCTCTAGAACGTCCTCGTCTTCATCTACGTCCGGTACGTCAGGAACCTGGCGGCGCATGACTGCGCGGATACGTGCGAGGAGCTCACGGTAGGAGTAGGGCTTGGTCACGTAGTCGTCAGCACCGATCTCCAGGCCAACTACGCGGTCTACGACGTCGTCCTTCGCGGTCACCATGATGATTGGGACTTGGCTTTCCTGCCTGATGCGGCGGCACACTTCAGTGCCTGAAATGCCCGGCAGCATTAGGTCCAGCAGGATCGCATCGGGCATTGAAATTTCTGTCAGTTCGAGGGCGCGTTCACCATCCTCGGCTTCGAGCACTTCATAACCATCACGTCGCAGATTAAAAACGAGCGGCGCGCGTAACGATTCCTCGTCCTCAACAACCAAGATAGTTGCCATTTAGCGACCTCCTCCTATTCTTCGTCCTCATCATAATCGTCGTAGTCAGAATCCGAATCGTCGTAATAAGGATCGGACTCTTCATCATCAAAGTTGGGGCTTTCTTCTCCCGCCTGCGGGATAACGAGCGTGAAAGTGGAACCCCGACCAGGTTTTGACCACACCGATATGGTTCCGCCGTGATCGGCGGCAATGTGCTTCACAATCGAAAGGCCTAGACCCGTGCCTCCAGTATTCCTTGAACGGGCCGGATCTACGCGGTAGAACCGCTCAAACACGCGAGTTTTCTCTGAGTCTGGGATTCCCAGGCCCGAGTCAACAACGGCGACCCTCACCAGATCATCTGACACGGACGCATTTACCGTGACCCTGGTGTCCGGTTCGGAGTAGCGGATCGCGTTATCAACCAGGTTTCTAATCGCCGTTACAAGCAGGTGGTAGTCACCCCACACGTGACCGCCGCAGGGTTCACCTACCACCAGGGCGACTCGCGAAGCAGCAGCCGTGTTGCGTTGAAGTTCAACAGCTTCCCACACGGCCTCGTCAATATTTACAAGTTTCGCTTTCAACAGCGGGTCGCCCTGTTCGAGGCGGGACAGGTCAATTAAGTCTTGGACGAGTGAGCCCAAGCGCTTCGCTTCAGTGATTAGGCGCGGCGCGAACATCTTCACGGCCTCTGGGTCATCAGCATTGTCCGCAATAGTTTCAGCCATCAGCTGGATCGCGCCGATAGGGGTTTTCAGCTCGTGCGACACGTTTGCCGTGAAGTCGCGGCGAACCGCGTCGGCTCGCCTCACGTTTGTTTCATCATCAGCCAGGATCAGCACGCGCCCGCTCAGCAAACTCGCGACGCGCACATCCAAATAAATCAGTGAATCGGAGGAGTGACGAGACCGAGGAAGCTCCATCTTCCGCTGCTCAGTAAGCCCCGTCCTCCGAACTGAATCAACCATTTCAAGCACGGTTTTATGCACGATTTCGTCGTCGCGGACAAAACCGAGCGAATAGGCACTGGCGTCCGCACGCAGGACCTTGTTGTCTTTGTCAACCACAATCGCCACGGAAGCCATGGTGGTCAAAGCTGACTGCAGTTCCGGGTGAACTGGAGAGACGTGTTCGTCCTCAGGGACGGGTGTGTTCATCTTCTTTTCGGACACACGAAAAGCGAGGGCACCAACCGCACCCACAAAAAGGGAAACAAGTGCCACCAGTATCAAAATCGCAGGTTCTAGGCCACTCACAACATCGACAATAGAGGGAAAATCGTACAATTGCACTCATTACACTCAACAGCCGCCTGAGGTTAACCGCGAATTAACCGCGCGCCTATCACAGCGACACCCTAAAGTGTTTCGATTATATTCGACATATGTGTCGCAACACCTTGGCGATCATTTGGAAGGAACGCGAATATGCGCGAAATGTACACGCAGGAACTCACCCAGCTTGGTAACCACATGGCCCGCATGGCACACCAGGTGGCACGAGCAATCAACCGAGCATCTCGAGCACTCGAAGAAGGTGACGTTGCGCTCGCGGAGCAGACGATCGACGCTGACGAACGAATCGACGCGCTTGCTTACACCGTTGACGAAACGTGCACTGACCTTCTGGCACTTCAGGCGCCGGTTGCTGGAGACCTGCGTCTTATTGTTACCGGTCTGCGCATGGCGCAAACCCTGGAGCGCATGGGCGACCTGGCCCGCAACATTGCGGCAGTCGCGCGTAACTCCTCGTCTACGAACAATCTTCCCGACGAAATCGCAGACGTTCTTAGGCGCATGGGTGAGCGTGCTCGCGCGACCGGTCAGGCCGTTTCAACTCTGATGGATGGCCCGGACAGTGAACTGGCCACCAAGATCCAAAACGATGACGATCTGATGGATGACCTGCACGTTGAACTGCACCGTCTGCTACTGAACCCGGATATGAACCTGGAGCCGGCGCAGCTTATCAACCTGACGCTGGTTGGCCGCTACTACGAGCGCTTCGGCGATCAGGCAACGAACGTTGGCCGCAACATTGTTTACTTGATTGAGGGCGAGATGTACCGTCGCGCCCAGGCAGAGAACCTCTAATACTGATTAGAACTTCTGGTACAAAGAATCGACCCGAGTGAAAA
>DUQT01000121.1 GCA_012837655.1 Actinomyces sp.
GTGGAGTAGTGACCTTTAGAAGAGGGTCTAAGACCAGCGCAAAACAGCGTGACAGAGTCACAAGGTTGCTACGTGAAGCAACTCGCGCATGGCTTGCGACGTCGGAAGAGTCGCAATATAAAACTGTCAGCCTCCCAGACGCAAACCTATCTACGCAGGAAGCCGCACAATGGGTGCGACACGAAGACGGCTTAAGCCCCCAGGCGCCGATCAAAAACACAGTGCGGCTTCTTGAACGATTAGGAATTGGCGTAATAACCCAGCTGGACCAGCAGCGCAAGGCCCTCGAATCCGTAAGCAAGATGCATTCCGGAGCTTCTATTCCAGCATCGCAGAACGTGCGCCCGTTGATAGCACTCGTTAACCCGTTACCGGGCGCTGTTGCCCGATTGACACTCGCTCACGAACTTGGCCATCTGATTTACGACAAGGATAGGCCCCATCAGATTGAGGGCATCCGGGCGCCCGAGGAGCAAAGAGCTTTCGACTTCGCAATGCGCCTGTTGGTTCCTCACGACTATCTTGAAGACCAGGTTAGTGAGACAACACCCCTAAGGAGTTTCTTACCGATCAAAGCCAAATATGGAGTCAGCGTCCGTGCTTTAATTACACACGCCAAGAAGTCTCAACTGATAACACCAGCACGTCAACGAAGCCTTCACATACAAATGTCTTCGTTGGGCTGGAATAAGGGAGAGCCCGTGGAAGTCGCAGCGGAACGACCAATACTTTTTGCGCAAGCCGCCAACCAGATATGGCCGGACAACACGGTTGAGAACATGGCCTACGACCTCGGATTGTCACGCAATCTGGTTGCACTGTGGATAGGCGAAGAGCGTAAGGAATCCGCAGGCGCTACGATCCTAAACCTTGACGAATACCGCGAAATGGCGTCTCGCCGCTGAAATTGAATGTCCCCGCCGTCTCGTAGGATGAAGACACTTGAGAAAACGTTGAAAACTTCGATGTTTACCGAGATGGAGGGCCGTAGCAGTGTCCAAATTCCCGATCGAGCTTAAAGGTACCCGCGCGTCCACACTCATGTGGGCGGATCCGCGCGAAGTTGAAAGCCAAGCCATGGATCAGATCCGCTCCATGGCTGACCTGCCGTGGATGTACGGCATCCGCATCATGCCCGACGTGCACTTCGGCATGGGCGCAACCGTCGGATCCGTCATCGCAATGGAAAACGCCATCGCCCCCGCCGCCGTCGGCGTCGACATCGGCTGCGGCATGGCTGCCGTGCGGACCTCCCTAACCGCAGGCCAACTCCCCACCGACCTCCTCGGGCTTCGAACAGCAATCGAAAAAGCCGTCCCCGTCGGCTTCCACTCCCACAAGCAGCCAGTCAACCCCGCAAGAATAGGTGTGGACAGCACCGTCCTCGACGACCTGTGGAAACGATACGAAAAACTACCCTTCGACGCCGACTACCTTCACCGCGTTAAATGCCAAGTCGGCACGCTTGGCGGTGGCAACCACTTCATCGAAATCTGCGTATCCGACGAGGACGAAGTTTGGATCATGCTCCACTCCGGCTCCCGCAACGTCGGGTCACGCATCGCAGAACACCACATAGCGGTCGCGAAAACCCTGCCACACAACAAGGATCTCGCGAACAAAGATATGGCCGTCTTCCTCAACGACACGCCAGAAATGGAGACCTACCTCCACGACCTGCACTGGGCGCAACAGTACGCGTTTGAAAACCGCAAAGTAATGCTCGCCCTCGTGCAAAACGCCATGCAAAAATGGTGGACCGGCGTCCGCAACGGCGACCCCATCGAATTCGAAGACCCCATCCTCTGCCACCACAACTACGTCGCCGAAGAAACAATCGACGGCCAAAAAATGCTCGTCACCAGAAAAGGCGCCATTGCAGCACACGAGGGCGAAATGGGCATCATCCCCGGATCCATGGGCACGCGCAGCTACATTGTGCGCGGCCTGGGAAACCCGGAGTCGTACTACTCCGCATCACACGGCGCCGGCCGCGTAATGAGCCGACGCGAAGCGCGACGAAAATTCAGCGTCGCCGACCTTGCCCGCCAAACCGCCGGCGTCGAATCACGCAAAGACAAAGGCGTAATCGACGAAATCCCCGGCGCTTACAAAGACATCGACCAAGTCATCGAAGACCAAGCTGACCTCGTCGAAGTCGTAACTGCCATCAAACAGGTCGTAGTCGTAAAAGGCTAACGGACGCAAAAACTAACAGAGTTTACACAAAATCCGTACAAACTTGTCATGAACAATGTGACCTTTATCAACCGACGGTGGAACTACATTTAGCACGTAGTACACGCTGTGTTCACTTTCACTTCCTACAGTGACAGGCATGTGGTCGATTACGTCTACCAAGGAACGACGTGAAACACTGCGAAAACGCTCAGACCGGCCAGACCGCAACGAGTGGTGGCTAGCAGTAGTCCTCCTAGTTCCTAACCTCATCCTTCTAGGTGTGTTCACCTACCGGCCCCTAGCCGACAACATCCGCCTATCGTTCACCAACTGGAACATCTCCTCACCAACAGCGGAATACATCGGCTTCGCAAACTACCGCGAATGGTGGACCCACCCCAACACGTGGACCGTAGTGTCCAACACCGTTATCTTCACAGCAGCAACAGTCATCGGGTCGCTCCTACTAGGACTCGCGCTCGCCCTCGTCCTCGACCAAAAACTCAAAGGACGAAACTTCGTACGCTCCGTAGTATTCGCGCCATACATCATCTCCGGCGCCGCAATCGGCGTAGCCTTCCAATTCGTCTTTGACCCAAGCTTCGGCCTCATCTCAGACGCGCTTGCACGAATGGGGCAAACAGCCCCCGACTTCTACCAGCGACCCGGATGGGCCCTCTTCATGGTGACCCTCACCTACATTTGGAAAAACCTGGGCTACAGCTTCGTCATCTACCTCGCCGCCCTCCAAGGACGCCGCAAAGACCTAGACGAAGCCGCCGAAATCGACGGCACCTCCGCATGGCGACGCCTCACCCGCGTCCTCCTGCCACAACTACGCCCCACAACGTTCTTCCTATCAATCACCGTCCTCCTCAACTCAATGCAGGTCTTCGACATCATCAACGTCATGACCCGAGGCGGCCCACAAGGAACCGGAACCACCACGATGGTCTACCAGGTCTACCAAGAAACCTTCGTGAACAGCCGCGCAGGATACGGCGCAACCGTAGCAACCATCCTGTTCCTAATCCTCCTAGTCGTCACCATGGTCCAGGTGCGCTACATGCAACGAGGTGAAAAGTGACATCCCTTCAACTTCCGCTCATGCAGCGCAAAAACAAGAAAGCCAGAGACACCCACCAAGAGCTGAACTACGTCGGACAACACTGGGGCTTCAAAGTGCTCGGCTACTTCGCCATGGCCCTGTCCCTAGCAATCATCCTGATCCCCATCTACTGGATCGTGATCGCAGCCTTCAAAACACCCGGCGACATTTACACGCACCCGGCGAACTACTGGCCAAACCCGTGGACGCTCGACAACTTCAACACAGTCAGAACCGACCTCGCGTTCGGCATGTACCTGCGCAACTCGATCATCATCACCGTCGTGCTATCGACCGTGAAAATCATCCTTGGCGTGGCATCCGCCTACGCGCTGGCACTGCTTAGATTCCCCGGTCGAAACCTAGTCTTCCTGATTGTTATCGCCTCCCTCATGGTTCCCAACCAGATCACCGTGATCTCCAACTACTCCCTGATCGCAACCATGGGACTGCGAAACACGTTCCTAGGCATCATGCTTCCCCTAGCAGGAACCGCGTTTGGAACATTCCTAATGCGAAACCACTTCATGTCGCTCCCAACCGAAGTAATCGAAGCGGCACGAATGGACGCAGCCGGGCCAGTAAAACTACTGTTCCGAATCGTCCTCCCAATGTCATGGCCAACACTATCCGCGTTCGCCCTGATCACAATCGTCAACGACTGGAATGAATACCTATGGCCATTCCTCATGTCCGACGACGAATCCACCGCGCCACTCCAAATCGGTCTGACCTTCCTACAAAACAACGAAGGCATGACCAACTGGGGTCCAGTCATGGCCGGGACCGTACTCGCAGTAATCCCCGTACTCATCGTTTTCCTCATCCTTCAGAAAAACATGATCAAGGGACTTACCTCCGGGGCAGTCAAGGGGTAACGAACCCGGCCGGGCGGCCCAAACAGGACCGTCCCAACGGAAAACGAACCCCGCCGGGCGGCCCAAACAGGACCGCCAAAACGGGCAGTAGCCCCACGGGGCGACCCCACAAAGGGGTAACCCCAACCGGGCAGACGCCCAGCCCCGCCCTCGAAAATAAGAAAAATCACCTGACAACACGCGTGAAAGGTAGAAAATGAACATTCGACGCATTGGCCTTGCCGGCCTAACCGCAGTTGCGCTCGGCCTGGCAGGCTGCGCCGGAACGGGTAGCGCCCCCGCCGACAACAAAGGCGGAGACGCCGCATCAGCAGACGGCGTAACCACCATCGAGTTCTGGTCGAACCACCCCGGATCCTCCAAGGCACTAGAAGAAGAATTCATCGCAGCCTTCGAGGCCGAAAACCCCGACATCAAGGTCAAGCTGACCGACGCGGGTAAGAACTACGAAGAAGTCGCTCAGAAGTACAACGCCGCGCTATCCGGCGGACAGGTGCCCGACCTCGTCGTCGCATCCGACGTCACCTGGTTCAACTTCGCGCTGAACGAACAGCTAGCACCGCTGGACGACCTCATGGACGAAGTTGGCGCAGACACCGCCGACTACGTACCAAGCCTCTACGACGAATACGTAA
>DUQT01000122.1 GCA_012837655.1 Actinomyces sp.
GCGCTACGAATCGCTCCTCTTGTAGGCGCAGGTGCGGTTGCAGCGGTTGCTCTGGTGATCGGTTCTAATTCACGTAAGCTTCCGACCGCTTGGAACTGGAAGTTGCTACCAAAGGAATTCGGAAGTGCTCGCAGCGCCGTCCTTCCCCACGCGCTTGCCGCAGTTAGCGCGGGCGCTTGGAGTGCGTTGCAAAACAAGCAGGACTCCGGCGTAGATGCCGTTGTGTCGGCGCAGGCTCTTGGACTTCAGACAACCGCACTGTTGATGATGGTTGCCGCTGTTCGCGGTGGGTTGATGCCAAAGGTTCCATGTCCAATGGTCATCCTCGGGCCGCTCGCAACTCCGGGAGTCGCAACCGCAGTCCTAAGCAAGACTGTTAACGCCGCTCTAGAGAACCGAGCCTAACAAGCCAGACCATAAGGCGGTCTTCTGGACTGGTACTGAAGCTCCGGGCCCCACGATCAGGCACTGACGCGGCAAGCCTTAGGCGACATGCGGGTGTCATATGGGTGTCAAAATGGGGTTCAGTCAGGAATTGGAAAAACCGCGGATCCTCAGTTTTTGTTGAGTTTCCGCGGTTTTTGGTTGGTCGGGGTGGCGGGATTTGAACCCACGACCTCTTCGTCCCGAACGAAGCGCGCTACCAAGCTGCGCCACACCCCGTGTCTTAGCGACTTGATCAGTATAGCCAGCGTTCAGGCTGTACCAAAATCAAAACAGTGCCACATTGGCCACAGTCACATCAGGCACGCGGCTTCAAGGTGATCAGCGAGGCCTCGGGTCGGCACGCGAATCTAACTGGCGCATACGGCGAGTTCCCCAACCCAGCTGACACGTGCAGGGCAGATGACTGTCCACCGAATCCCCACGTGCTCACACCAGAGGCATACGATCGCGGCAAGTCCGAGTTCGTCACCAGCGCCCCGTAAAACGGCACGCACAGCTGTCCGCCGTGAGTGTGACCAGCAAAAATAGCGTGGGTGCCCAGCGAGACGTATTCGTTCAAAATCCGCTGATACGGCGCGTGTGTAACACCCAGGCGGTACATGTTCGGATCATCCCAGTTATCGGGAACCGGTGGAATATGGTCGCGATTAATATGCGGATCATCCACACCGATGAAGCCGATGCGCTGGGCGCGCTGAATCTTCACCTCTGCCGCGGATTCTTCACCGTCGGGGCTGGTTGGAAGTGAACCGTTGAACTCAGCCTCGCCCTCGTCAATCAAAGGAAGTTCAATGATTTCGGACTGGTTCGTCAAATCGACCCAGCCGGCGTCGGTGAACATTTTGATCATTTCGAACCACGGGAGGTCCTTGTGGGTGCGCTTCGTTTTCGCTGACCGACTTTGCCGCAGGTAGGATGCCCAGCTTTTCCGACGCGGCGAATAGTAGTCATTTGACCCCAGAACAAACACGCCCGGGTGCTCCAGGAGCGGTTCGAACGCGTCGACAAGTAGCGGAAATCCGTCAGCGGCTCCGAGGTTGTCGCCAGTTGATATGACGAGGTCGAAGTCGAGTGTCGCTAAATCCTTTACGAAGTCAACCAAGAAATCTTGGCCCGTGTAAAAGTGCGGGTCGGAAACCTGCAGGATCCGCAGCGGACGGACCGTGGCGGGCAGGTCGACCTCGATGGTGTAGCGGCGAAGCGTGGGTGACTTGCGCTCAATCTGCGTCCACGCCGCCCCAAGGGCTGCAACGCCAACGCCGGAACCGGCGGCGAGCCCCAGTTTTTTCAAAGTGTTCACTGTTAGCTTCCTCCGATCAAGTTGCGAAGTTTTCAAGGTTGGACGGGGTTAGTCGTCTTCCTCACCGTTATCGCCGTTGTCGCGGTTCTGCTGCTGGTTGCCATTGCCGCGCTCCTGGGCGGGTGTTGGCGGCGGTGGCGGAGGCGTGCCAAGATCGGCGTCGGGGAATCCGACGGGCTCCATGCCTTCGGTAATGCGGGCCATGTAGGAGTGCCACATCGGACCGGTGAACGTGCCACCGTAAACGTAGCCGTACTGGATACCGTTCACGTAGATGCCGTTCATTGGCTTCGACGAAGCGCGTGCGTGACCCGCCCAGGCAACCGTTGAAATCTGCGGGGTGGCGCCGGCAACCCACAGGTTGGAGTTATCCGATGCGGTACCCGTCTTCGCGATGTGCGGGCGGTCGATAGCGATGTCGTAGTAGCTGGGGCTCTGCGTGATGCGCTGCAGCACGGCAGCTACCTGGTTGGCTTCCTTAGCAGGAACTACCTGGTTACAAACGGGTTCGTAGGCCACGATCTGCTCGTCGTTGCGGTCAAGAACTTCGGTTACCGGCATGGGTTCGCACAGAACACCCTGGTTGGCGAACGCGCCGTAAGCACCAGCAAGCGCCAGCGGAGTCGATCGAGCACCAATGATCTCCGGCGGGTACGGGTCATGCGGTGAACCGTCCGGCTTCGCAACACCAAGTGCGGCCATGCCGTCAAAGATTTCACACAGGTTCAGTTTGGTCGCCATTTCCGCGTAAGCGCGGTTAACCGACTGGGCTGTAGCGTCAATAACCGTGAAGCTTCCGCGCTTTCCGTCGACGTCACCGACTTCCCAGTCGGATGCGTAACCCGGTGCACAGGGAATGTTCCACTCGTTCGCGTAGAACTGCGGGCTGTGGCCACCAACGCGTTCGTAGGCGCTGTGTCCTTCCCGGAACCACTGCAGCAAAGTGAACGGCTTCAGCGTTGACCCTGCGGAGAATCCGTCACCACCGCCGTGTGCACTGTCAGCGTTGTAGTTGTTCTGCGTTGCCTGCGGATCATTTTCCGTAGGCACACCGAAGTTCGTGTTCTGCGCCATCGCAAGGATCTTGCCGGTCTTAACTTCACGCGTCACCAGCGCGGCGTTCGCTTCAGACGGATCGTTCACTGGAATGAGGCCCGTTACTTCTTCAAACGCCGCCTTTTGCATGGACGGGTTCAGCGTGGTCTTGATGGTCAGGCCACCGCGAAGCAGCTTTTGCTTACGCTCGGATTCATCCTTACCGAACTGTTCCGAAGACAGCAGGGTCTGGCGAACGTATTCACAGAAGTACGCCGCGTTGCCCGCGCCGGCGCAACCCTGCGGCGTGAAGTCCGGATGCAACATGTCCTCAATTGAAAGGGCCGTGGCCTCGTCAAACTCTTCCTGCGTGATCTTCCCAAGTGCCAGCATCGCCGCCAGCACTGTGTCACGCCGATTCTGTGCGGCCTCGGGGTTGTAAAGCGGATCGTACTGCGTCGGAGACTTCACGATACCGGCCATCATCGCGGCCTCGGGAATCGTCAGGTCCTTTGCCGACTTTGAAAAATAAAGGCGCGCCGAAGATTCCGCCCCGTAAACGTTCGTTCCAAACGGAGCGATGTTCAAGTATCCCGTTAGGATTTCATCCTTCGTCATTTTATTTTCGAGGGCGAGGGCGTAGCGGGCCTCTCGAAGTTTTCGCGCGACGGTTTGCTCGGTGGCGGCATCAATCAGGTCTTGGTCACCGCGCTGAAGGCCAGCTTCCAAGAGGGTGTTTTTAACGTACTGCTGAGTGATGGTCGATGCGCCCTGGGTGCTTTCAGAAGCTAGGTTGTTGACGGCCGCACGAACCATGCCGTCGGGGTCGATACCCTCGTGCTCGTAGAAGCGGCGGTCTTCGATCGCAACAATCGCGTCCCGAAGGTGTGGCGAAATCTCATCCAGTGGAACGATGATGCGATTTTCGGAGTAAAAACTAGCTATCTCGGATCCGTCAGCGGCAAGTAGGGTTGACTGCTCTGAAGGCGGGAGGATCTCAAACTCTGCGGGCAGGGAGTCAAACACCTTGGGTCCTGATTTGACCATGATTCCAGCGGCCCCGGCGGCGGGAACTAAGATTCCTGCAAGCAGGATTCCCGAAAGTGCGGAGGCTATTAGGAAGGTTGTTAACAGGGTTGCAAACTGACCCTTACCTACGTACCTAGAGCGAGATTTCGACATGGTTTAAGCCTACGTTGAAAAGTCCGGTTTGTAACTATAGGGCCCGCGAATGTGTGGAAACTGTTGCGAGCCTCAAACTGGTAGGCATCGTCCAGTGAAGTCCAGACGTGGATAGATTATTCGCACAAATTTCAAGACTGGACTTTGAACTAACTTTGCATAAACTTGATGTTGCAGACGATCTGCGTGACTGACTTTGGATTATTCTTACGGTTTGTGGCGCAGGTCATCTCAACTTGGCAACGAGGCCAAAATGTGTGTATGGTCACATTAAGTGATGTGTGGCAAACACACCAGAACAATGGGGTGAAAATGACCTACGGACATACCGATAAGGATCAAAGCTGGGCGGCGAAAGCCCTGTGTGCAACGGAGTCTCCAGATGCGCTTTTTGTGCAGGGAGCAGCCCAGCGTCAAGTTCGATCGCGATGTCTTGCATGTCCTGTTCGTCTAGAGTGCCTAGCTGATGCGCTCCAGTCCGAAGCTAACTTCGGAGTTTGGGGTGGCCTCACGGAACGTGAGCGTCGAGCAATGCTCCGCTACTACACGACCGTGACCGACTGGCGCGAATGGATCATGGACTCTGACGATCCGCTAGCAGAGGAACTTCGCACACCGAAGATTCCGCGCGTGCTGGCACGGACTCGTCGCTAAAGTCGCAACTGTTAGTTGCAACAGCTTAGGATTGAGCCATGCAGAAATGGGAATATGCCACAGTGCCGTTGCTGATTCACGCAACGAAAGCGATCCTCGATCAGTGGGGCCAGGACGGGTGGGAACTCGTCCAGGTAGTACCGGCTCCAGGTAACACCGAAAACGTTGTCGCCTACATGAAACGGCCGATCGAGTAAGAACAAGTTTGGGCGGAAGAACACGAAGTTCTTCCGCCCAATATTTTTAAGTTTTCCAATCCGCGCGGTTCGCGCTCCCTAATTAGTGCGCGGTCAATTAGTTCGCGGTTCGCGCTGTCCGGCAACCGTTCGCGAACAGTGCCGCTGATGCGGTGCCGGATACCAACGCGATTAGCGTGCGCGGCGTGCTAGGCGATCCAGGTCGAGTAGCGTGACTGCGCGGCCTTCCAGTTGGATCCATCCGCGGGAAACGAAGTCTGCAAGCGACTTGTTAACAGTTTCGCGTGATGCGCCAACCAGTTGGGCGAGCTCTTCCTGAGTCAGATCGTGCGGTACGTGCACGCCCTCTTCGGTTGGAGTTCCGAAGCGGTCCGCCAGGTCCAGCAGCGCCTTCGCGACGCGGCCGGGAACGTCAGAGAACACGAGGTCCGCAAGGCTCTCATTCGTCCTGCGCAGGCGGCGTGCCAGTGCGCGGAGCATGTGCTTGCCCATGGTCGGGTTTGTGTCAAGAATGACGCTTAGGTCTGAATGGTCGAGGTGTAGCAGGGTCACTGGTGACACTGCCGTTGCAGTGGTCGAGCGCGGGCCTGGATCGAAAAGCGTGAGCTCACCGATGATTTCGCCGGGGCCGAGTACAGCCAGGAGGTTTTCACGGCCGTCTAGGGACGTGTGTCCGAGCTTAACCTTGCCTTCGGTAATGATGTATAGGCGGTTGCCTTGCTCGCCCTCTTCGAAAAGGATTTCTCCGCGACGCAAGGTGGTTTGTCCCATCTTTGCGCGCAAGGAGCGCTGCTGTTCCTCGTCCAGCCCCTCAAACAGCGGGACTTGGCTGATGTAGTTGCCTTCCACGGTCACCTTCATTCTCCGCGCGTTCGCGGTCTCGGAAGTATCTTGAAAGCGGATCCCCGCTCCTGTGATTACGTCTGTGCATCGCGTGGATGTCACGTGTAACGCATATCTCTAAAAACTAGCTTAACGGTTTTATGTCGTTGTATGCGGAAAACACCGATTACAGTCACAGATTTGTTGTAAAGTTTGTGAAATTTTGATTCCCGAGGGCGGTGCTGGCACCCGGTTAGCGTTATGGTTGCGCTTTTGTTTTCATGTGACGCCATTCTGGGCTCTTGGGGGCCGCCGGCCGGTGGAAGCGGGTAGGGTCTAGGTTATGAGCGTCAAAGATGAAAGCTTGGACCAGCCGCACGCGGTTGCGGCAGAACTGGCTCGCCTGTATCCGGATGCTAGCTGCGCCCTCGTGCATAAAAATCCGTATGAACTGCTGGTGGCTACGATCCTGTCTGCGCAGACGACGGATGAGCGCGTGAACACGGTTACGCCGGAGCTTTTTGAGAAGTATCCAACGCCGCTTGCGATGGCGCAGGCGGATGTGGAGGATATTGCGCGGATTGTGCGGCCGCTCGGGTTTCAAAACCGCAGGTCGAAGCAGTTGCAGAAGATGGCGCAGGGGTTAGTGGAGAAGTTTGACTCGCAGGTGCCGAGTGGGCGCGCGGATTTGGAATCATTGCCTGGCGTGGGGCGCAAAACTGCGCACGTAATCATGGGTAACGCGTTTGGAATCCCCGCGATTACTGTGGACACGCATGTGGGCAGGCTTGCGAAAAGGCTGGGGTGGACGACGGGTGGGACGCCGCTCGCGATAGAGAAAGACATCGCGAAAGCGCTTCCCGACGAAGACTGGACGATTTTGAGCCACCGCCTTATCGAGCACGGGCGCGGCGTGTGTCATTCGCAGAATCCGGAGTGTGCGAACTGTGCGCTCGCGGACCTGTGCCCATCCGCTGAGGTCGACTAGTAGCGGCCAGCCGACCACGATTGGCGCCGAGCGGCCGACGCGCTACTGGGCGACGCGCTGCATGTGGTCCAGGATTACGTCGTTGAGTTGTTCGGGCGTTTCTTCGGTGGGGAAGTGGCCGCTGGCGATCTCGTAGTCGGTGATCGGTTGGCGCGCCCACTGCTGGTCGCGCGCATATAGTTTCGTGGGACGTAGCGGATCTTGCGTACACTTCGCCACCGAGATTGGCAGATCCACAACCGTGTCGATCCGCTTTCGCGTCCGCTTGGTTAAAGCGTTAGCGCGGATGACGGCCTCCAGGGCAGTTTCTGCCGCAAAGGGCCGCGAAAATGCATACCGATAGACAGCTGCGTCCTCGAAAATCTGACGATTCGGGGACGGGCCACTCCACGTGTTTGTCGTTTGATCGATGAGGGCGCCGCTACGTAACTCTCTGACGTTGAACCACGGCATACGGATGCGTGCAACTGTGCGGCCCGCGGCTGTGAATGGGGACGGCAGGTTCGAGTCAAGCGTGAGCGGATGCGGGGCGGCGACGGCGAGGAGGGAGGCGACAACGTCGGGGTTTGTTGCCGCGAGGATCCAACCCAACTGGCCGCCCATGCCAACCCCGATGATATGGGCGCGATCGTAGCCAAGGCTTGCGATGACGGCCGCAACGTCAGCGGACATGCGTAGCGGATCCTGGCCGTGGGGCTGCAGATCCGACGTGCCGAAACCGCGCAAATCCATTGCAAATGCGCGGAATCCGGCGTCGGCCAACGCGACTAGCGCGTGCCTCATTGAGTACCACGTGCGCGGGAAGCCGTGAAGGAGGATTACGGGCTCACCGTCTTTTGGACCCATTTGGGCAAGGTGGAAGTTCGCTCCACCCGCATTTTGGGTGACGTGAGTCCAATCGCCTTCCGGTAGTAGTAGAAGCCTGCCATCGCGGTTCGACGTCGAAGGTCGACCAGTGAAGTTGGATGCCATTACGCCTTCTTACGACGTCCCTTCTTGAGCGTGCCCGGAGCTAGACGTTCAATCTGAGTGCGAATGTCCTGCTCACGGCGCCCATCGCGGCGTGCGAAGATCGAAGTCAGGCCAATGACGAACAACATCAGACCACTCACGAGCATCGCGCCCGTGTAGCCGGTCCACTGAATGTGGTGGGCAACGTTTCCGCCGAAGTCGTTGAACGCGGTCAGCCAGTTGTACGCGGGCTCCATGAAATCTGCCGTTAGGGTTGGGACGGCTAGGAAGAAACCGCCCGCCACCATCGTCAAGAATCCAAAGATCAGCGCACCAAGCGAGGACCGGATCGTCAGCATAATCACGATGATTGCAACGACTGCGCCGGCGCCAAGTTCAGCCAGCGCCGCCGGGTTCAGGTTTCCAGTCGCCAGCGGATTTCCTTCCGCCAACGTCAGTCGAGCAGCTGCATCCGTAATCAAGTACCACGCTGCGGGCAAACCAATCAGCGTGAGGAAGAATGACCACACGCGCGCACCAACTCGCGACGGCACCTCCGGAACTACGGTCGCGTCGTCAAACAGTGAACTTTCAACGTCGTCAGTCTGCTGCGCGGTTTCGCGTGGATGCCACGAGGACGTGGCTTCGGCGTCTGCCTGGGGTTCTTCTGGCGGATTCAGCAGGGACTGCCTGCGAACCTTGGTGGTTTCCAGGTCATCGTCATCTTCGGCGCTTACCGCTCCGAAAGTTCCTGCACCAGCCGTGGCGGCGCCAGCTGCACCAGCTACGCCTGCGGCAGCGCCGTCTAGCGGGGCGCCCTGGGCGTCTTCAGTGTGGACTTCTTCGCGAGTTTGCGAGACCTCCGGGTAGGAGTCCGGGTCAGCATCTTCTTGCCACTGGGAGTAGTCGATCTCTTCACCAGTTGCGGGTGCATCTGCCGGTTCGGTGGTCTCAGTAGTTTCTGGTTGCAGGTCTGCGGGGAGTTCGCGCATGCGTTCGTAATCGTCGTCAGGCGATTGCCTGCGTTCGAGGACGTCGCGCGGAATCTCTTGATCGTTTAGTGACACGTGATGCGGGATTGCGGTGTAATCACGCGGCTGTTCAATGGGCTCCTCGGCCACCTGTGGCTCTTCAACCGAAGCTGCTTCGCGCGGTTCTGCAAACGGAGTGTCCTGCGCGGTTTCAGCGGGTGCACCATCGTCAGCGAACCGGGGCTCCCCAGCGGGTGCGGGCTCTGCATAAGGATCGGCTTCCGGCACAGCGCCCTTAGCCGGGCCACTGTCAGCGGCCGGTTCAAACCCAGAGAAGGTTCGCCTATCATTTTCCGCGCTTGGGAAATCGGAGGATGCCATCTCATCAGTGTCAGGCTCGGCAGAACCCACGATGTCTTCAACCTCATCGTCGCGGAAGACAGCAGCGCCCTCGTCAATCTGGAGGCCTTCGTCAGGAAGTGCCTGCGGATCTACGCTGGCGTCAGACATGGTTGGGTCGGAATCGTCATACTGGATTTCCGAATCCTGCTCGCTGGGGGTCGGCTCCGACTGGTTGGTCCGGTCGCTGTTCTCCCACGCGGGCTGTTTATCATCCGCAGGGTAGTGCGGATCGTTCGGCTCGTTCAGATTACGATCTGCCATTAAGTCCTCCTCTATCCTGCCCGTCGAACATGCAAATAAGCATGCGCAGACAGGCCAATAACACCATGATTACACGGCAGACGAGATGAAAAAGTTCGCGGCTCGGCGTGTCACGAAAGCAAACGGGGCCCGTCAGGATAGGCGGTGCATCAAGCTAATTGAGTGCGTCGACGTGACAATCAGTAGTCCAATAACACCTATCACGGGCATGGAATACGCGACCGCAAGCAGGATCTGATTCTGTGGAGTCGCAACCATTCCGGTCAATGTGGATATCAGCGGAACCAGGAAAAGTCCCGGGATGAGCAGCAGTAGCCAGCCAATAAGCTGCACGGCAAACAGCGCACGCGTGGCGAGCCAGGTCAGCGCGAACAGCACCGCCACAATCACCACGATGACGATCCAGTGTTGCAAAGTGGGGCGTTGGCTCATGGACGGGTAGCGCAAAATAATCGCTTCCGCGGTTTCCGGCGCGATCGCGTAAACCAGAAAAACGGTCGCAAGGCCGAACAGTAGCGCGATTGTTGCGTATGCCGTCATTTCAAACGACGAGGGCGGGCCTGGCATGCGGTCACGTTCTTTACGGGTGCGCACCAGCATGGTTGCAAGCGTGGCCGCGAGCAGAATCGTGAAGGTCAAGATGGGTAGCTGTGACCACATCAGGAGGGCTTCCAGGCCGTTCATGTAGCTTGGCGGTCGGAGCGTGTGGAACGTGACTACGGCTGCGAATACGCCTGCCCACCCGGTGAGCGTTGAAATCCCGATCGTTGACCAGCGCGC
Organism: Actinomyces sp.; assembly: GCA_012837655.1. Taxonomy (GTDB): domain Bacteria; phylum Actinomycetota; class Actinomycetes; order Actinomycetales; family Actinomycetaceae; genus Gleimia. Next base: position 9,991 of record DUQT01000122.1, read on the forward strand.
CGAATGCGCGATCAGTGCAATCAGGATTGCGGAAACTAGCATTCCGAGCTGGCCACCGGGCGACCCGAGCGGTGTTCCCGTTGCGCCAACGTCTTGCAGCAGCGCAGTTGAGGTGAACAACAGGCCGAGCGCCAGCGGCGAAATAATGAATGACAGCACGCCAACGGTTCCTCGACCGAAGTAAACGTCGCGGATAGGTGGCGCGCCCGGGGTCGTCTCCCTTTTCGCAGGTGCTGTCATGCCTACACTCTACCCCGTGGGTAGGCTGGAACAGTGACTGCTTCTCAACCTCTCGACGCTTCCGACCTCTTAGGCGAATTCGTAAACACCCCGGACATGCATGCGCTGCTGGGCCGCATTGATAGTTCCGTCGTTGAGCTTCGCTTTGCGGAAGGACTTCGTCGCAACTGGCTGGCCGCCCGCGCCGAAGCGAGCATCCAATTAGCGCACTATGAATCCACCATCGACGGGGCCCGCACCGACCTCGCCGAACTGCGACTTGCAACAGTGGGGCATGAAAATAAGGGTGACGAACGCGCCGATCCGTCGCTCTTGCAGGCCTTGGATTATTGGAAGGCGCACCACTGGACCGAGCGCACCTGGCCGCCCCTCAACACGCGCGGCCCCATCCGCGTTGTGGAAAAGCCGATCCCGACGGTCCTTGGTCAGGTCCATAAGATCCTCACGTCGCGCCTATCGTCGCAGGGTTTGATTTCCGAGGGCGGTGTTGCGATCCCGTCCGATCCGGGAGCTGTCCAAGCTGTGAACATGATTGTTGCGTCGTCCCTGCCGGCTCCTATCCGGGCGGGGTTGATCATTTGGTTGGCGGGGCAACGCCCGGTTTTTGAGTCGCATTCAGTTCAGGTGGCTCGCACTTTTGCGCGTCACCACTTGGTTATCAGCGGCTTCGAGCCGACGGGGACGCTCCTCATCGGCCTCGAGTTGGCCCGTAGCGAAGAGGCTTTAATTTCATTTGGAAACCCAGACCCCAGGCCGTGGCTGCGCGCTTACTGCCGAGCCATGGAATCCGCCGTGGCTCCCACCCTGGAGATGATCCGACACGTCCAGGCAGGCAAACTTCCGGACTGAAATGCCGCATTAGTTGCACCGCCGGCAACTGGAGTTGTGATCTGCGCACTGCTCGACTGACTGCTTGCGCGCTGTGTGATCACACCCTGTTTCCCCAGGTTGGTCATACCTGCGCTGTTCACAGCCACCATCGGCGTGAGGTGCCTGGAGCCCACGTCTGCGCTGTCATTTCCGTATGCGTATCGAGCTTCGAATCTTCAACCCAGACTTGCGCTCTCGAGTCCGCGAGATCCTCCAGTTCACCCAATCCGCTTCCGTCTCCGACGTTTCTATTTACGAGGCCGACTTTGCCGGGGGACGTAGCGTGGTGCGGGATCAGGAAGCTCCCGATGTCCTAATCACTGACGGTTTGGTTGCCAACAGTTCCGTTGTGGGCGGACCTGTAGTGGGCGAAACCCTTACGCGGCCTTTGGTATTAAGGTCGCAGTTACCGTCTAGGACGCGCTTGGTTCGGCTCGGTGTTGACGTGCGGATTCCGGGCGAAGAAACGCATCTGTTACGCATAGTTGAATCGGCACGACGTGGGCGGGTGTTTCCTGTGTACGTGTTTAGCGGACTTGCCGGAGGCGTGGGGACAACTTCGGCGGCATTGGCCTTGGTGAAGGAGTTAGCAAAGCTCGATCTGCGGCACATCTTTGTTCTGGATTTGGTCGATGACGTAGCAATTCGCTTCTGGCTCGCGCAGGACGCTCCCGCGTTTAAGAAACGTCGACCAAGAGGCAGAACAGGCCGACCGCGCGAATTCACGCCGAAAGCTCCAACACCCTTGCCGGGGAGCCCAACGATTCTGACCTGGGATCAGGTGACCATTGACGATGACGTGGTGACCTCGAGAATTCCTCCCGGGCTCCTCGCAATATTGCCGTCACAGGGCAGCGGTCCGCCTCCGATTTCAGAGGTGGAGGGCCTAGCTAGAACACTTAGTCGCGTTGGCCCGACTGTTGTTGATGCGGGTCGTTTCTGCGCCGACACAGTGAAACTTTGCCTGTCAGTTGGAGCGCAACTGATCCTAGTAGGAAGCCACGAAAATGACGGTCGGAACCGCAGGCGCGGTTCGAGTAATGAATCTCGCACGGCCCGGGAATCCGGTTCGGCTCAATATTCACCTAGAGTCTCTGATCGTTCAACTAGTTTCCCAGGGTCTTCAACCAAACTTTCGGCGCAACGCTCACAACAAGTCAGCAGACCTGATTACGCGCGCCTAGTGGCTCAGGCTCGACTTGAAAACTTTGGCCTTCAAGACCAAGTCACCTGGCTATCAAAACCGTCTAGATTCAACAGACGAACCCGAAAGAAAATAAAGAACTTGGCAGCAGAATCCCTGCTCGAATCGGGCATTCCTTCCATCTCGACGCCAGGCCACGTGGGAACTACCTCGTTCCAAACCGAGGTACCCTCGGGAATCTCATCTTTTCAACGCGGGAGCAAACCATGAGAGATAACTTCTGGCCCGCCATTCGAAAAGAGATCGCCAGCGGCGCTCAACCTGTCGAAGCTGTCGCGCGACACTCGCATCCACTCAGCGGAGCGGGTCGCCTGATTGAAACCGTGCGCACAGTAGACGCCACTATCGGAGGTCCCGGCGCGGAGCTCATGGCCCTTATCAACGATCCTGCAGTCAGCGACGTCCTCGTAAATGGAACGGACGTGTGGGTTGATCGGGCTGGAACGATGTCACGCGTTCCAATCGAACTGGGAAATGAAGCGGCTGTGCGCGAACTTGCAGTGCGCATGGCGGCGGCTGCAGGGACGCGACTGGATGAGGCGATGCCGATTGTGGATGGAACGCTCCCGAATGGGACGCGTTTGCACGCCGTGCTATCCCCACCAGCTGTCGGAGGCCCTTTAATTTCACTGCGCACAAAACGCCAAGTCACGTTCACTTTGGACCAGTTGGAAGAAAATCGGACGCTCACGGCGCAGATGAAGGACGCGATTCAGGGACTCATCAAAGCGCGAGCAACAGTCCTTCTCTCTGGCGCCACGGGCACAGGCAAAACCACGCTGTTGTCGGCGATCCTGTCCGCTGTGGATCCCACGCAAAGAATCATGTGCATCGAAGAAGTCCCCGAGTTGTCGCCAAAACATCCCCACGTTGTGACCCTGTGCCAGCGCGACGCGAACGTGCAGGGCGAGGGCGAAGTCAGCCTCGCGGACCTCGTGCGCGCAGCAATGCGAATGCGTCCCGACCGGATCGTTCTCGGCGAGTGTCGCGGCGCGGAAGTCCGCGACGTCCTCGCCGCTTTCAACACCGGTCACGAGGGCGGCTGGGTGACGATTCACGCGAACTCTGCGGCAGATGTACCGGCACGGTTGGTGGCGCTTGGCGCGCTCGCGGGCATGAGTGACACCACCGTTCACGCGCAAACCGTCGCCGCGATCGACGCGATCATTCACGTCAAGCGCCTGCCCGGTGGGCGTCGGCAAGTTAGCGAAATCGCGATGTTTGAACCGGGCGTGCCCATGCGCGTGACCACCGCGCTCACCCGCGAAGGGGTTGGCCCCGGGTTCGATCGCCTGCAGGCAAGGATTAAGACTTGAGCGCACTACTAGCGGGCCTGTGGACACTACTCGTGGTCGCCGCAGTTTGGCAGTGGTCGGTTCGCAGAGGAAGACAAAGAGCGGCGTGGCATTCCTGGCTCGGCGAACGAGTCGAAACCAACGTCCCCACGCCTGAAGTCTCCGCGTCGCTCATCATCGCCGAAGTCATCGCCCGCCTAAACGCCGGCGCCTCCGTTGAATCCGCGTGGCAGGCCGCCCTCGAAGACGCCGGAATTCAATTTGAAGGCCCCGTTATCGACCACGAGGGCGTGCCCACAGCTGTTACGGATAATAGGTTGCGCGCTTCGTCGTCGATCTCTGCGGCATGCAAACTGACGCATCAGATCGGGGCGCCGCTCGCTGAAATCTTGGAATCGGTACTGGACACGATCGACGAAGTAGACGCAGCCGACCGTGCCCGGGTAGTGGCAAGCGCCGGGCCGCAGATGACTGCACGACTACTGACGGTGTTGCCACTCGTCGGAGTGATCGCGTCAATCGCGCTGGGTGTAGACGTCCTCGGCCTGTGGATGAGCGGTGGAGCCGCGACTTTTGCCGCGATTATCGGCGTGATCCTGTGGATTACGGGGCATGAGTGGTCGCGGCGAATGATCAAGAAAACGATGGAGGATTCCAACACGCGAGTCGACCCCGTCGTCATGATGGACCTCCTCGTTGCGTCTTTGAGGTCGGGAGCTTCGATCCCGCATTCCCTTACCGCCCTTGGGAAAGCCTGTGGCGAGCCGCAGTTTGAACGGTGCGGGACGCTACTACGGGTTGGTGCGCCATTTAGCGCCCTTGAGACCGAGATCGACGACCCTTTGCATTTGAACCTCGTGCGAGCGCTACGTCCGGCATGGACGTTTGGGGCATCGCCAACTCCGCTGTTGGGGTTGATGGGGAAGCGGATCCGAGCGGCCCGCGGAACTCGAGCGCAAGAAGAAGCCGAACGCCTCGCAGTGCGCCTAGTCATCCCGCTGGGACTGTGCCTGCTACCGGCTTTCGTCGCAATCGCAGTGGTTCCAATCATCTCCACGATCTCGCTACCCGGATTCTGACTTCGCGACTTCTCCTTGCGCTACGCGTTAGCCGCCGGCTTCTGCCTCTAGTTCCGTGTACGCGCAAACCACAGGTCGCTAGCTCGATCCTCGCGTTAGCCATCAGGTTCTTGAACGGAGCATGCGTTAGCCATCGGGTTCTTGATCCGAGCGTGTGTTAGCCATCGGGTTCATGATCTGAGCATGCGTTAGCCACAGGTTTCTCGATCACGGTCTATCCACAGACTGCAGACGAATGCGTCGCCGGATTTTTCCAGCTCGCGAAACATGGGTGTCGACATGAACCAAACGAAGGAGGAAACATGTCAAACCTAGAACTCTTCTCGACCAGAATGAAAGCCCTTTTCAACCGACCATACGACCCGCCAATCACCAATGATCTCACGCCCAGTTCCGCCCTCGATAATCGATCTGATTTCGATAATGAAGGTGGCTTTGTAACCGCGGAATACGCGGTGGGAATCATCGCGGCCGTCGCGTTTGCGGGCGTATTGCTTGCCGTGGTGAAGTCGGGAGCGATCAGGTCGGCGCTAACGCAGATTATCCAGTCGGCGCTCAACGGCTAGGAAACTGAGCTTCGTGAAAAAGAAGATTTTCGAGGGCGAGGCGGGGATGGTGACTGCCGAAACGGCTTTGACTATCCCCGCGATCGTCA
>DUQT01000123.1 GCA_012837655.1 Actinomyces sp.
ATCCTGCGCGTGCTGTGCAATCACGCCGTCAAACGTTTTCACGTACTCCAAAGCTCGACGCATCAGTACCGGGTCAGCAACGCACATTCCGTCATCAGAGAACACGCGAACCCGCGCGTTCGACTCCGCCATCGGGCCCATAGCCGACAGCGTCTTACCAGCCAGCCCAACGGTCACCGCGCCCACCGGGTGGACTTCGACCCAGCCGGCCTCGTCACCGAGTGACTTGACCTGTTCAACAACCGAGGCCGTGTCAGCAACCGGATTCGTATTCGCCATCGCAAACACGCAGGTGTAGCCACCAACCGCGGCGGCACGCGTGCCAGTGAACACGGTTTCAGCGTCCTCCTGGCCGGGTTCACGCAGGTGAGTGTGGAAGTCAACCAAGCCCGGAAGAGCAACCAAACCGTCGACGTCTACGACCTCTGCGTCAGGTACGGCGCTCGCGGCGTCGTTTCCAACTGCGACGATCTTGTCGCCGTCAACCGCAATGTCTGCGACGTCTTCACCGTACGGGCGGGCGCCCTTGAATAGGTACTGCTTACTCATTTATTGCCCCCTGGCTTGCAAGGAGGAGGTACAGCGCAGCCATACGTACGCTCACTCCGTTATTTACTTGTTCAACGATCACTGATTGGACAGAGTCAGCGGCTTCAGCACAGATCTCCAAGCCGCGGTTGAGTGGACCGGGATGCATGATCGCGGTCTTTTCGGTTAGGCGTTCAAATCGTTCAATATCGAGGCCGTATGCGCGGTGGTATTCGCCTGGTGACGGAAAGAAGCCGCCGCCGATCGAACTCATGCGTTCACGCTGAACGCGCAGCATGATTACCGCATCGGGGTTTTCGGCCAGGGCCTCGTCAAAGTTGTACGTGACGTCGCACGGCCATTCTTCAACGCCCACGGGCACTAGCGTTGGCGGGGCAACGAGTGTTACGTGAGCGCCCAGCAAAGACATTAACTGCACGTCGGAGCGGGCCACGCGTGAGTGCAAAATATCGCCCACGATTACTACGTGAGCACCCTCAAGCGTGGTCTTGGGCTCCGCGGGCCTGCCCCCATTCGTGTAGTGGCGGCGCAGGGTCATCGCGTCTAGAAGTGCCTGCGTTGGATGCTGATGCGTACCGTCACCAGCGTTTAAAACCGGGCGGTTAATCCAGCCCGCGTGTGCTAGTCGATGCGCAGCTCCCGACGAGGAGTGGCGCACCACCACGGCGTCGGCACCCATCGCCTGCAGGGTAAGAGCCGTGTCTTTCAGGGACTCACCTTTAGAAACTGATGAGCCCTTCGACGAAAAGTTGATGACGTCGGCAGACAGTCGCTTAGCTGCGGCCTCGAACGACAATCGCGTGCGGGTGGAATCTTCAAAGAAAAGGTTCACGACCGTTTTTCCGCGCAGAGTCGGTAGTTTCTTAACGGCCCGCGACTGTGTTGCGGCCATAGCTTCCGCGGTGTCAAGGAGCCGTAGCGCGTCATCTAGCGAGAGGTCCGCGATTGAAATGAGGTGCTTCATGCTTCCTCCCTGATAACTACAGCGTCACAGCCGTCGATTTCCGCAACAGTAATGTCAACTGATTCTGACCGGGAGGTCGGAAGATTCTTGCCAACAAAATCAGGGCGGATGGGAAGTTCACGATGTCCGCGATCAACAAGTACCGCCAAACGCACCGCCGCGGGGCGACCAATATCAAAGAGGGCGTCGAGGGCGGCCTTAACCGTGCGGCCCGTGTAGAGCACATCATCTACTAGGATCACCGTTTTGCCGTCGATACCTCCGCCGGGAATGCTGGTTGGATGCGGAGTGCGAATCGGCTGGCTAGCCAGGTCATCGCGATACATGGTCGTATCGATCGAACCGGCTTCAACCTTTGAGCCCGAGATCTCACTGATCCGGCTGGCGATCCGATTTGCCAGGGGAACTCCCCTAGTCGGAATTCCAAGTAGCACGACGTCTGTAGATCCGTCAGTGCGCTCAATAATTTCGTATGCAATGCGCGCGATTGCACGCGCAATTTGGCCCTCGTCAAGGACCGTTTTTTCTGGTGTCATAACACCGGTCTCCTTACCCGCCTCTCTGGACGGCTTTAAAGGATCTATTAACTCAATGTTAACGCCCGAACCATGTGCCGGTCCGGGCGTCTCATTTATGGGGTATTCAGTTGTTCTTCGAAATCTTCACTATCAGCTTCAGACCCAACATTCGTGGAGTCTTCACGATTCTCGAAATCTTCACCATCTAGCAGGTCTTGATCATCTAGTAGGTCTTCACGATCGCCGGAGTCTTCAAAGTCCGGTGATTCATCAACATCGTTTGGATCTTGGAGGTCGATCAACTCTTCGGGTGACTCATCACGCGATGCAAGCGCTGCCTGGAAGGCGTCATCCGTTGCTTGGATCTCGGATGCCTCCTTGCGAACAGCATCCAAAATGCCATTCACAACAGATGGCGACTCATCCGTTGAAATGTCCTTAACGATTGTGATGGCTTCATCAATCGCCGTGATGGATGGGACGTCATCGTTCCAGATGATCTCCCAGGTCGCTACCCGCAGGACCGCTCGGTCAGCTGACGGCAACCTGTCAAAGTCCCTATTCGTGGTGTGAACCGTTAGCAGGTCATCAATCTGATAGATGTGCTCAGCCACGCCCTCGATAATTTTGATTGCATATTCGGGAAGCGGCGTCTGCGCGGCCGTGATCTTCCGGCGGTCTTCCAACAAATCAAGGAGGCCAGACGGGGTCAACTGGTCGCGCTGATCCGCTTCGAAAATAATGTCAATCGCTCGCTTGCGGGCGCGGGTGCGAGCAGTAAAACGTTTGGAGCTCATTAGTCGTTAGCGCGACCTACGTATTCGCCGGTGCGGGTATCAATCTTGATGCGAGTTCCCTGGTCAATGAACAGTGGAACCTGCACCTCGTAGCCAGTTTCAACGGTAGCCGGCTTGGTACCCGCGTTGGAACGGTCGCCCTGCACGCCAGGTTCGGTGTAGGTGATCTCCAAAGTAACGTTCGGAGGAAGCTCAACGAACAGGACCCTGCCTTCGTACATGGAAACGACGGCTTCCTGGTTCTCGACCATGTAGTTCTTCAGGTCACCAATGACGTCACCTGGAACCAGGATCTGGTCGTAGGTCGATGAGTCCATGAATACGTAGTCCTCACCGTCTTGGTACAGGTAGGTCATATCTCGGCGATCGACGTAGGCGGTCTCAACCTTGACTCCTGCGTTGAAGGTCTTATCGACGATCTTGCCTGACAGAACATTCTTGATCTTGGTGCGCACAAAAGCGGGGCCCTTGCCCGGCTTGACGTGCTGGAACTCCACGACAGACCACAGCTGGTTGTCGATGTTCAGAACCATTCCGTTCTTCAAGTCATTCGTAGTTGCCACGTATGTTCCTTACCTCTAGTTTCAGTTCCGCTTTAGGATACCGCGTTTCATGCCTCAAATGCGAGAATGCGATCCGCGACATACTGCGGTTTTGACAGTGAGGTATCAATCACCAAGCTTGCCAACCCCTCATAGGATTCGCGGTACTTCGAAACCATTTCAGTCAGTATTCTGCGGGTCGGCCCAAGTGCCACTGAGCGCGGTGCGTTCAATCCCGTGCGGCGCATGAGGGTCGAGATATCTGCAAACAGTTCGACCACAACTGCGCCCTCGTCACGCTTCTTTAAGAGCTGCTGCTGGATTTCTTCTTCTCGCACGACCCCGGGGGCAAGCACAACCACGCCGTCGCGATTTAGCAGGTCGCGGGCAACCTTTAGAGCCTCGCCCTCGTATGCCAATTCACCGTTTCGCACCAGGAATGTTGACGCATCTTCACCGACCGTGTCGCTAAAAACGTCCTCGAAATCATGGACAGCGAGGTCGCCGCGGGAACTCATTTCCTTTGCGACGGTGGTTTTTCCGGCGCCTGAAACGCCGATGATGATGTAGGTGCTAGGCACTTATAACTCCCATAGCTAGAGCCGCTCTGCGCAGGATCTCCGGCTCGATTGTGTGAACGTTTGTCTGGCTGGACCGGCAGGTAAGAACCATGCGCACCTGGGAGGAGCGCACCTTCTTATCTGAAGTCATGACCTCAAAAAGGGTATCGAAGTTATCCGTCTTCCACGATACGGGCAGACCCTGCTTGACCAGGATGGACTTCTGCTGCTCGCGCCACTGCGGGCCACAAAATCCCATCTCCTCTGCGACGTGAGCGGCATAAACGATACCGATCGCAACGGCTTCACCGTGCCGGATCTTGTAGTCTTCCAGTTTTTCGATCACGTGTGCCAGGGTGTGACCGTAGTTTAGGACCTCGCGGATACCGGATTCTTTCAGGTCGAAACCGACGATATTTGCCTTCACGCGAACAGCTTTTTCAACCAGGTCGATAACTTCCGGGTCGCCCTTCTTAATCGGTCCGGCGTGCTCGACGACGTCCAGGATGGTCGGGTCCTTGATGAAGCCGCACTTGATGACTTCCCCCATGCCCGCGTTGAAATCGGCATCCGGCAGGGTCGCCAGGGTGTCCGTGTCTGCGACGACGCCAATCGGTGAATGGAATGCACCGGCCAGGTTCTTGCCGTAGCTCGTGTTGATGCCCGTCTTGCCACCGACGGCTGCGTCGACCATGCCTAGTAGCGTCGTAGGTACCTGCAGTACCGAAACGCCGCGTAGCCATGTTGCCGCGACGAATCCAGCGAGGTCGGTGGTGGCTCCCCCACCAACGCCAACGATCACGTCACGGCGTCCGATGTGCGCCGCACCCGCAGCATCCCAAGCAGTGGAGAGCACGTCAACCGTCTTGCCAGCTTCCCCGTCAGGATGGATCAGGTACGAAACCTCGATCTCCAGATCCTGCAGGATCTGCCCCACAGTCTTCGCAATGGAAGTAACACTTTCGGGGTGGACAATCAGGGCACGCTCATAGTCGTGCCGATCCAGTGCTACCGGAATCTTACTAAGCGCTCCCGGACCGATTATCACCGGGTACTTATGTTCGGCGTGAACATCAACGGTTCGCATTGGCTTAACTTTCTTTCCAGACTCTAGTGGGTTCGCTGACTCTTTTAGGTTCACAGACTCTTTTACGTTAGCTGACTCTTATCGGTTAGCTGACTCTTGTGCGTTCGTGTAGAACCATGCAGTTCTAGGGGCTATTCGCCAATCCTTTGTTTGACTGCTTCGATTACGCGCTTCGCGTTTTCTTTAGCCGGACGCTGATCGACTTTGACGACTAATGTAGCGACCTGGTTGTACCAGGGTGTGCGTCGGCTTGCCAGAGCCCGCATCTTTTCCTCTACCCCGCCGGCAAGCAGCGGCCGGTGAGATGAGCGTTGCGCCCTCCTGGTCGCTTCTTCAACAGCAACATCTAGGAAAACGACCAGCTCACCGGCGAGTAGGTCGCGGTTTTCTTCGCGCTCAACAATCCCGCCGCCGGTAGAAATTACCGCGTCGCGTTCCTCGAGTGACTCGCGCAAGACTCGCGCCTCCCAGTCACGAAAGTGCGCCTCACCGTGCTGAAACAACTGCGGAATCGTGTGCCCAGACGCGTCCTCGATCTTTTGATCCAGGTCAATGAAATCAAGACCCATTTCGCGCGCAACGATGCGGCCCAGTTTCGTTTTGCCACTTCCGGGAAGGCCTACGAGGACGATGCTGGTCACGGCGTCACGCGTCCTTGCACGCCTTTGACGTAGTCCTGCAGGGCCGCGCGGATTCGGTCAACGGATCCGGTTCCAAACATCTCGATGACCGAGTTTGCCAGCGTTAATGCCATCATGGCCTCCGCGATAACGGCTGCCGGCACGACCGCGGATGCGTCGGAACGCTGATGCAGCGCCGGCGCTTGCTCCTTGGTTGCCAGATCGATCGTCTTTCGAGCGCGTGGAACCGTCGAGATCGGCTTAAAACCGACGCGCGCAATAATCGGCTCGCCGTTGGACATTCCGCCCTCAATACCGCCGGCGTGGTTGGTGTCGCGCCGAATTCCGCCCTCGACAATAATTTCATCGTGTGCGGCGGAACCCAGCGATTCTACCTGTTCAGCGCCGGACCCGATTGTGACCGTCTTTGCTGACTGGATCGACATGAGGGCGCCCGCCAGGCGCGCGTCTAGGCGCTGATCCCACTGCGTGTACGTGCCGATGCCGACGGGAACTCCGTAAGCGATGACTTCGACGGTTCCGCCAATCGTGTCACCGGACTTGTGAGCGGCGTCGATTGCCGCAATGAAGCGACCCTCGGTGTCCGCATCAAGGCTGCGCACCGGACTTTCATCTAGCGCCGCAGCGTCCTTTGGTTGGGGCGCATCAGCGGCACTCTTTTCTTTCCCAACCGCGACAACGTGGGAAACGATTTCGATGTCCGCCACCTGTCGCAAGAATTCCTTTGCAACATATCCGAGGGCGACTCGCATCGCTGTTTCGCGGGCGGACGCGCGCTCTAAAACTGGGCGCGCATCTTCGTGGCCAAACTTCATCATGCCGGCAAAATCGGCATGGCCTGGGCGGGGGCGAGTTAGTGGACGGTTGCGCGCGACTTCTCGTTCATCTCCGGTACCGGCGTCAATGAGTAGCGCTTCTCTAGGGACCGGGTCGGCGCTCATGACGACCTCCCACTTGGGCCACTCCGAGTTCGCGACTTCGATAGCTACGGGCGATCCCATCGTGATTCCGTGACGCACTCCGCCAAGGATTCGCACGACGTCTTTTTCAAACTTTTGACGCGCCCCGCGGCCGTGTCCCAACCGCCTGCGAGCAAGGGCTGCAGAAAGGCCCTCGGTGTTAACTTCGACGCCGGCTGGAATTCCATCGATGATGCCTACGAGGGCTTCACCGTGTGATTCTCCTGCACTCATCCACCTAATCATGGTGACTAGTCTTGCATAACTGACCGATAGGTGGACGTGGTCCTCACCATGGTGAGACAGCGCCACCCGTAATCAGCCACGAAACGAGGCCACCTAGGACCATCGCCGGACCGAACGCAACCGCGCTGTGCCACTGTGCCTTTCCGGTCAGCAGTTGCACGAGGGCGTAACCACCCCCGATGATCAGTGCGGTGAGTAGTCCGCCAAAGGAAACTCCCGCACCGTAGAGGCCTAACCAGCCGCCAATAACCGGGGCAAGCTTGACGTCACCGCGTCCAACTCCCCCACCAATGATGTGTAACATCCACATCGGCAGTGCCCACACGGCCATGCCAATCAAGATTCCGAACAGCGAGGTCGTTGCGTGGTACTGCACGAGTCTTAGGATGATTCCCAAGATTGCTCCGAAAAGTCCGGCCCCTGCAGCTAGGAACGTAAGAACGTTCGGTAGCTTGTGGGTCATCGCATCGGTCACAACCATCATCGACGCCAGGCCCATGAGTGGCACACTTGCCACCAGGAACGGGTCTTTGAGTCCGAGCGCGAAAATGATCGCCTGCACGACAACCGTTAGATAAACGAGTTGCGAGGGTCGCGGCATTTTCTTCTTTGCACTGCGGAAATATGGTTCAAGATATTCCGGCGCCCCAAGACCCGCCCAAATGGATACCGCAATGCCAGCGATTGCGGCAAACACATAGGTAATGATTTGAGGAATCATAGTTTGGAACGATTAGTTGCTTTCAGTAGTGCGCTCCGCATTGCGTCAACGGGCGCTGAGTGACCTGTCATTAGTTCGATTTGCTGACACGCTTGGTGTAGCAACATCAGGTAGCCAGATACTACGTGAGCTCCTCCGGCCTCTGCTACTCGAGCCAGTTCACTTGGCCACGGATCATACGCGGCATCCAGCACGATCGCGCCCGGCTTTGGCGTGTATTCCGCAGCCCAGTAGTCCGCGCGCCCACTTGGCAGCGTGGAAACAATGACATCTGCGCTGTTAAGCGAACCCAGCGCGCGCGTCGAGTCGCGCCACGGAATGTGGTTTGTAGTCACGCCCAGTCGCGTCTCAGCAAGAGCAATGTAGCCTGGGCCCGCAAAGTTCCTAGCGACAACGTCCACGTCATGGACGTTCAGGTGTCCAAGGGCCGCCAGTGCCGAGGACGCAGTTGCGCGCGCCCCCAGGATTGTGGCCCGGGCATTTTCGGGAATCTCTCCAGATTCTCGGATTGCCTGCACGATTCCGTAGACATCGGTGTTGAATCCAGAGAGGACCCTACCCGCGGGCACGACCGTGTTGACGGCCCCAACAGCTTGAGCCATTGGTTCGATCGCGTCGAGCAGATCCATAATCCGCTGCTTGTGCGGCATGGTTACTGCGAGTCCCAGAACGTCCTCGTCAATCGAATTGATGAAATCTGGTAGGTCTTCGGGCGCGACTTCTAACTTGTCAAACTTATGGTCGAGGCCGAGCGCTTCGTATGCCGCATTGTGCAGAACCGGTGACAGGCTGTGTGCGATCGGCTGACCAATCACAAAGCTACGCATGGCTAACACTTACCCGGATTGTCTTCGCACCACTGGTCGAACTCGGCGCGGTTCTTTTCCTGTTCTTCCAACGTGGATGCGAACTTCGTTTCGCCCGTATCCAGGTTGATCGTCACGAAGTACAGCCAGTCGCCCTCTTCAGGGTTCTGGGTGGCTTTCAGGGCCTGTTCGGACGGGCTGGAAATCGGGCCGGGAGGAAGTCCCTTGTGCTTGTAGGTGTTGTACTTGTTTGAGGAGTCATTGAGCTCGGCGGCAGTCGGAACGCCTCCGACCTTTCCAACGCCGTAAAGGACGGTTGAGTCCATGTTCAAGAATCCGACCGTCTCCGCGTCAGGCTTAGTGAGCCGGTTTTCAATGACGCGTGCGACCTTCGGGTAGTACTGCTCGATGTTGACCTCGCGCTCCAGGATGGAGGCCTTGGTCAGCAGCTCCTCGCGGTCGGCATCTGGAACACCTAAATCGTCCAGCTGAGCCTTCATTCCATCAACCATGCGCTTCAGCACGTCGACGGGCTGATCGTCAGAGTGAATCTCGTAGGACCCCGGGGCAAGCCAGCCTTCGACGTCTCCGTTCGCGTAGTCAGGTAGACCGAGAGCTTCGGCGTCGTTCATCGCAGCCTCGACCTCGTCGGCACTAAAGTCCCCGAAATCGGTGAGTCTTTCCGCGACTTGCGCCTTGGTGAATCCTGGCGGCACCGTAATCGCATTGGACGATCTGTTCGCCGGATCCAGCAGGGCCGCAAGGGCGTCTACTGCGCGCATTTCCTGCATTAACGTGTAGGTTCCCGGCTGTAGCGAATTTGCCGCAGCGTTGTCGTTCCACGCCTGTAGGAACGCGCCCTGTGACTTAACGACGTTTTGTTCCACTAGGTTTTGGCCGATCACTGCGCCAGAATCGCCCGGATTCACGACGACCTCAACGGAGCCATGACCAGGTCCTGGATAGTCAACTGTTTCCACGTCTGACTGGCGGTTGCTACTGATCGCATTCCAAGCGATGTAGACGCAAACCAGGATTACGGCTATAACGCCGACAATCGTGACGCCTGTACGGATCTTTGCGTTGCGACGGCGTTTACGCACGCGTGCGCGTTCGACTTCGACGCGACGCGACCTCGTGCCGGTCGTGAGAGGATCGTAGGTTTCAATGGGTGAACGTTGCTCGGGGTTGGCTTCGCGCCTTCCCGCACTGTGGTGTGTAGCGCGGTGCGGTGTCCGTGAGTCCCGAAGAGGCGGTTGAGTGGGGCGCCGCTCAGCAGGTCGCCCCTGGGCTTCAGCTTCCCGTCGCTTTTGACGCGCGATACGCCGTTGCTCCTTGCGGGCTTCTTCTGCTTCGCGCAGACGTCGCTCCCTCATAATTTCGCGTCGAGTTGGAAAACCCGAGGCTTCCTGCTGACCCCGATCTTCGGGATCAGAGTGCGAAAAATGTTCACTCACTGCCTGATTTCTCCTAGAACTCTCCGCGACTTACCGTTTCCCCTGGAAACTTTCCCGTACGTTCTTCGTAGTTGATGGACATTTCTAAAATAATAGCCGCCGCAAGCTGATCTATCTTGTCTTGACGCGCCCGATTATCGATTCCCTGCGCCGCCAGTTCAGCGTGTGCCTGATTCGTAGTCATTCTTTCATCAACCAGGCATATTCGAGGGCGGGGCAAGACTGCTCTAAGTTCGTGTGCAAGCGCCCGGGCGGCTCTCGCCGATTGTCCTTCCGCACCTTTGAGGTGCTTTGGGTAACCGATCACAATTTCGATTGGATCGAGCTCTTCGGCAATGTCGGCGAGCTCGTCAATATGCTCACCGTAGCGTCCAACTTTAACAAGCGTTTTAGGAAACACAACCCGGCCCTGAGGGTCCGTGGTTGCGACTCCGATTCTCACGGAGCCGTAATCAATTCCCATCCTCGGGCCGGGTCGTCGTTTCAAAATCGTCAATCTAGATAGTCTTCGTTGTTAGCTTGCGCTCGCAACCTGTCCTTAGCGAAGTTCCGCAGTGATTGCATCCACTGCAGCTGCCGTTGCGTTCGGGTCCTGACCGCCACCCTGGGCGATGTCGTCGCGGCCTCCGCCGCCACCCTTCAAAGCCTTCGCTCCAACCTTGACAAGTGCACCCGCCTTGATTCCGGCATCGCGTGCCAGCTGGTTGGTTGCGACCACGAGTTGCGGACGCTCACCAACGACTCCGACACCCGCGACAACAGCCGCGGCAGATTCGCCCAGTCGTGCACGAATATCAGTTACAAGGGCGCGCAGAGCATCAGCCGATGGAAGATCACCCAGATCTGCAACTACTGCGACGGTGTCACCAATCTTTTCTGCGCTATCCGCAAGCTGCGGAGCACGCGCCAACAGCTGTGACTCACCGAGTCGCGCGATCTCCTTTTCCGCATCCTTCAAACGCTTGAGCACGTTTTCAATGCGGCCAGGTAGCTCATCCATCGTTGACCCCATGAGGGCGGAAAGCTGCGAAACTACCGCGTGTTCTTTCGCCTGGAATCCGTATGCACCATCACCAACGAGGGCGTCGATGCGTCGAACACCAGAGCCAATAGAGGCTTCGCCTAGAAGTGCGACGCGGCCGATATGGCCCGTTGTGGGAACGTGAGTTCCTGCGCACAGTTCCAGAGACCAGCCATCGCCAATGTTAACGACGCGCACCTCGTTGCCGTACTTCTCGCCAAACAGTGCCATTGCGCCCATCTTTCGGGCTTCATCAATAGGCATGATGGTGTCCGTGACGGTGAGGTCTTCTGCAAGACGCTGGTTTACCCGCTCTTCGATTCCTGACATGACGTCGCCGGGAACCTGGGAGGGGTGACGGAAGTCAAAGCGCATGCGTGACGGGGAGTTCTCCGAACCCGCCTGTGTTGCCTGCTCACCCAAGAACTCATGCAGGCCCTTGTGAACCATATGGGTTGCGGTGTGTGCGCGGGCGATTGCTAGGCGACGCTCGGTATCAATCGCCGCTACGGCCGGCTCGTCAATCGTGACGGTACCTTCCAGAAGGCGACCACGATGTACAGCCAGCCCCTTAACCGGAGCCTGAACGTCGTGGACGTCAATTATTGCGCCACCCATCGTGCGAATAGTTCCGTGGTCAGCAAGCTGACCACCCTGCTCCGCGTAGAACGGAGTCTTATCCAGGATAATTTCAACGTCTGCGGGAGCGGTAACAGCCTGGACACCCTTGCCGTCACTGACAATGCCAGCGATTTTCGCGTTTGCGGTGTAATCCGTGTAACCAACGAACTGAGAGCCTCCGCCCAGTGCGTTTTGGAACTCGTGGTAAACGCGAGAGTCAACGTGACCGGACTTCTTAGCCATGGCGTCCGCACGGGCGCGGGACTTCTGCTCATTCATGAGTTCGCGGAAGCGCTTCTCATCTACGCCAACGCCCTGTTCGCGCGCCATTTCCAGAGTCAAATCAATCGGGAAGCCGTAGGTGTCGTGCAGGCGGAATGCGTCCTCGCCGGAAAGAAGCTGGGGACCTTCCTTGATCTGCTTTGCGCGAGACACGGCCGTGTCCAGGATCGTGGTTCCAGAGGATAGGGTGCGGCGGAAGGCCTCTTCTTCGTTGTATGCAACGTCAGCGATGCGGTCCCAGTTCTCTTCAAGATCCGGGTAGGTGTCCTTCATAGCTGCGCGCGAGACAGGCATGAGGATAGGTAGAGTTGCGGAATCGACGCCCAGCAGACGCATCGAACGAATTGCGCGACGGATCAGGCGACGCAAAACGTATCCGCGACCGTCGTTGCCTGGTAGGACGCCATCATTGATGAGCATCATCGCGGAGCGAACGTGGTCGGCAATAATGCGCATGCGCACGTCGTCTTCCGGATCGCCACCCACGTTGTATTTGCGGCCCGAGATCTCCTCCACGGCAGTGATTACCGGGCGGACCTGGTCGATCTCGTACATGTTCGGCTTGTCCTGCAGGACAAATGCCAGACGTTCGAGACCAGCGCCGGTGTCAATAGACTTCTCGTCCAGTTCGCCAAGAAGTTCGTAATCGGAGCCTGAGCCTTCACCACGCATGTACTGGTCGAACACGAGGTTCCACACCTCCAGGTAGCGGTCGCCACCCGGGTCTACGGTTCCCCCGACCGCTTCGGGACCATATTCTGGTCCGCGGTCGTAGTGGAACTCTGCACACGGTCCAGCAGGTCCCGGCTGACCGGTGTGCCAAAAGATGTCTTCACGCGGTAGCTTCACGATGTGCTTGGGGTCCATACCAATCTCTTTGGTGAGGTGATGGTATGACTCGTCATCGTGTTCCCAAATGGTGACCCACATGCGGTCACCGTCGAGTCCGTAAAGCCCGTCCTCTTGGCTTCCAGTGAGGAGTTCCCACGCGTAATCGATGGCGCCTTCCTTGAAGTAGTCACCGAATGAGAAGTTTCCGTTCATCTGGAAGAACGTGCCGTGACGCGTGGTGCGGCCAACGTTGTCGATATCGTTGGTGCGAATGCACTTCTGGACCGACGCTGCGCGTGGCCACGGGGCCTTTTCAGTTCCAACAATGTAAGGAATAAACGGAACCATTCCAGCGATCGTGAACAGGATCGACGGGTCTGGCGAAACCAGTGGTACCGATGGCCGAATAACGTGATCGTTCTTCTTGAAATATTCGATCCATCGCTTAGCGATTTCAGAGGTCTGCATTACATCCCCTTGTCGGAAAATAAAGAGTGGTACTCAGGTGCCCATCATACGCAACAACTAAGCGGGCCCTGAAACTGAGATTAAGTACTTGAGTCAAATTTTGGATGATAACGACGGGCGTCCAAGGTTACACGGTCACCCGGTTTGGATAACAACAACGGACACCAAGATTTCGTAGAAAGCCATGGGCATCCAGTCATCGTCGAGGCCGCGTGCACCCAGATAGAGCGAACGCCCCGACTCGGCAGTCGGGGCGCCCGCAGAAAGTTTATGTTTAGCGCGAGTAGTACTCAACGACCAGCTGGTCATCGCAAACTACAGGGATCTCTTCGCGTTCCGGCAGACGAACCAGGGTTGCACGCAGACGCTCGAGGTCTACGTCGAGGTAGCTCGGGACCGGCGGGAGGACGTCCTTGTGGATGCCCTGTGCGGAAATCTCGAACGGAACCGTGGTCTGGGACTTCGGCTTGACCTGGATGGTCTGGCCTTCAGTCACGCGGTAGGACGGACGGTCAACGATCTTGCCGTCAACCATGATGTGACGGTGCGACACGAACTGGCGGGCCTGCGCAATGGTGCGGGCAAAGCCTGCACGCAGAACGAGGGCGTCGAGGCGCTGTTCGAGGTGCTGAACCAGGTTCGAACCGGTCTTGCCTTCCATGCGGAGCGCTTCTTCGAAGGCGCGGCGCATCTGGGCCTCACGGATGCCGTACTGGGCGCGTAGACGCTGCTTTTCCTTTAGACGAACTGCGTAGTCGGATTCTTGACGACGACGTGCGCGTCCGTGCTCACCCGGGCCGTACGGGCGCTTCTCGAAGTAGCGCTCAGCTTTCGGGGTCAAAGGAATACCGAGGGCGCGAGATAGGCGCACCTGACGGCGTGAACGATTTGCCATAGGATTTACCTTCCTGTTTCTTTGGACGAATCGTGCAGGGCTCTTGCACTGCACGGAGTCACCTCACCGCCATGCGGGGGCTGAGACTCCAGGTGTTGCCGAAATAGGCAACCAATGCATATTAGCGCATCTTCAAGCGCTCTTGCACCTTTGCTAAGCGTTTAGTGACGTTTGCCTCAAAGCCGTTACTGGTCGGCTCGTAGTAGCGCGCGCCCTCCAGCTCATCCGGCAGATACTGCTGCGCGGCAATACCGTAAGGCTCGTCGTGAGCATAAATATAGTCTTGCCCGTGTCCAAGCTTTTTCGCACCGGGATAGTGCGCGTCACGCAGGTGCATTGGAACCGGCCCAGATTTCCCGTCACGAATATCTTTTGTAGCCTTTTCGATCGCCATGTATGCGGCATTCGACTTCGGAGCAATCGCCACGGCGATCACCGCCTGCGACAAAATAATCCGCGCTTCAGGCATTCCGATCATCTGCACGGACTGCGCAGCAGCAACCGCGGTTTGCAAAGCACTGGGGTCAGCCATGCCAACGTCCTCCGACGCTGTGATCATGATCCTGCGCGCAATGAAGCGCGGGTCCTCTCCCGCTTCCAGCATCCTTGCCAGGTAATGAACCGCCGCGTCAACGTCCGATCCGCGCATGGATTTAATGAATGCGGACGCCACGTCGTAATGCTCGTCTTCGCCATATCGTACGAGGGCGGAGTCGGCTGCCTCAGATACATGATCCACGGTTATTGCCGGGGCACGGGAATCGAGTGCGGTTGCAGCGGCGGCCTCGAGAAGGGTGAGCGAGCGGCGCGCATCTGCGCCAGCTAGTCGGACTAGGAGTTCGCGAGCCTCGTCCTCGATTTTGATTCTGGAATCCAGGCCCCGTTTGTCGGTTAACGCGCGATCGACGAGTTCGCCGATGTCGTCGTCGCCAAGCGGCTCGAGGGTAAGGAGGATTGATCGTGAAAGTAGTGGTGCCACTACTGAGAAGGACGGATTTTCGGTGGTTGCGGCGATCAGCGTGACCCACCGATTTTCGACGGCGGGAAGCAGGGCGTCTTGCTGGGAGCGGGAGAACCGGTGGACCTCGTCAATGAAGAGGATCGTTTCTTCCCCGGATGCGCCGAGCCGGCGACGCGCAGCTGAAATGACGGCGCGTACTTCTTTGACGCCCGCGGACACTGCGGAGATTTCTTCAAAGTGGCGGCCCGATGATCGGGCGACG
>DUQT01000124.1 GCA_012837655.1 Actinomyces sp.
TGACGATCGACGAAGTCGCTGATGTGCTCACGATTGATGACATCACTGATCACCTGTACACGAAGGGCGTACCGGACCCGGACCTGCTGATTCGTACATCAGGTGAGCAACGCCTGTCCGGGTTCATGCTCTGGCAGTCGGTGCACTCGGAGTACTACTTCTGCGAAGCCTACTGGCCGGACTTCCGACGCGTGGACTTCCTGCGTGCCCTGCGTGACTACGGGCAGCGCGAACGGCGAATGGGGAAGTAGGTCTTTCTCTAGGGGTGGCTTCTGGTGCGCTGCCAGTTCAGGAATGGAAAGGGCGTCTGCAATCAATGAAGACGCCCTTTTGCGCTTTTAGATTAGTTCTTTCTTCCAGGGCGGGTTCGCTCCGGCACGTGAGACTGTAATCGCGGAGATGGAACTTGCACGAGCAAGGATCCGGACCACGGTATCTTGCTCAATGTTTCGAAGGGCGTAGCGGTTGTTGGCGCCGAGGAGGTTTTCGCTCCAGAGCGCATCGATCAGCCCGCCCATGAAGGAATCGCCTGCACCTACCGTGTCTACGACTTCTACGTCGGAGGCCGGCATGTCGATGCGGACTCCGGGGATGAACGCTGAGGATCCATCGCCGCCTCGCGTTACAACAACTAGCGAAGCGCCCATCTCAAGCCACTTGTTTGCGGTTAGTCCAACGTCATCGCCACCTGTTAGCCAGTCGATGTCCTCATCAGAGGTTTTCACAACGTCGGCAAGCTTGATGATTTCTTGGATGCGCTTGTAGGCTTCCTCGGGTTCTCCCATGATTGTGGGGCGCGCGTTGGGATCGTAGGTGATGGTCGCGTGCTCTTTAGCCCGTTCTAATAGGTGAACCACGTCGGTGCCGCCCGGTTCGATAGTTGCGGCGATCGAGCCAGCGTGCGCGATGATTACCGATTCGTCAACTTCGACCTCGGGAACCTGCCAATCAAGGTCGAATTCGTAGGTTGCGGCTCCAGTTTCGTCTAATGTTGCGAGCGCAGTTGACGTTTTGCGCGCCCGCATGGAGCTGTCTTGGATCTTGACGTTTGATTCTTTGAGGTGGTCGCGGATCATGCGTCCGCGCGCGTCATCGCCGAGCCACGTGATGAGCTCAACCGGCCTGTCGAGGCGTCCTAAAGTCATGGCAACGTTCGCGGGAGAACCACCGGCGTACTCGCGACGATCCCCTCGGGTGGGAACGACGATGTCCACCAGGGCTTCTCCAATAACAAGTGCGCAAGGAGCTTTCATAACCCAATCCTTATTCGATTCAACGGCAGGAGTTGCACGTACCGGGATCCTTCGACATTGCTGTCATGCCCTCGACATCAACGCCGAAGCGGACAAGCCGCGTCGGATCTGGTCACCGGTTAGTGCGCAAGCACCTGAGTCCAAAACGTCTCGTAGTTGCAAAATCAGTTCCAGTTTACATACATGAGTTCGCAAACTGTTCGCCGGTCCACAATCTTGGCGCACGAGCTTCGCGTTTGCCGGTACGTGTCCGCGCGAATCGCGCGATGGCTGGCCTAGTCATCCTCCATTTCGAAGGGCGCTTCGTCATCATCGATTGTCGAGGACGCAGTCTTCGAGGTCGTACGGGTCATGCGTGCTTCCGCCTTGCTCAAAATAGCGTGGCATCTGCCCGCAAGCGCTTCGCCGCGTTCCCACATCGACAGGGTTTCTTCGAGTGGAGCGGACCCTGTTTCAAGCTTCTTGACAATGGCGACAAGTTCGTCGCGAGCTTGCTCATACGTCATCTGTTCCGGATCTGGTAGCTGTTGCTCGTTTGCCATGATTGTCCCTATTCCTTGTCGAAAGTTGTGTTTAGTTTCTGGTCTTTATTCGTGTGTCGTTCCGGCGTCGGTTGCTGGATCGGCTTCGGCTGCAGCGTAATCTTCAGTCACCGGCGGCCGCGTGCCGAACACCGTCGTGATCATTGAACCGTGGGCCAGGACGGCCTCGAGGATGTCGCCCTTCTTGACGTCTCGAACGTCGGTGAGAACGCCAACTCCAGGGGCCTTAATGATTGAGTATCCGCGCTCTAACGTGGCCTGCGGCGACATGGCCCGAAGTGTTGCGGTGGTGCTAGATAGTCCTTGCCGCTCGCGGCCGATCCGGTTGGTGATGGCGTGCCGCATCCTCTGGGTTAGCTGCTCCAACACGTTTTCGTGCATCTGCAAAGATCCGGTCGGCGTTTTCAACACGGGGTGTGAACGCAGAAGATCGAGGTATTCGCGCTCGCGGACAATCCTTTCTTCAACTCGAAGCCGCATCGTGGTCACAGTTCGCGCGAGGTTCCGGTTCTCCTCAGCT
The DNA here is from genome assembly GCA_012837655.1 of Actinomyces sp. GTDB lineage: Bacteria > Actinomycetota > Actinomycetes > Actinomycetales > Actinomycetaceae > Gleimia. The sequence goes on from DUQT01000124.1 coordinate 2,316, forward strand.
AAATCAGGAACCACTCTGCGCGCCGCATCGGTCGGAGTTGACGCTCGCACGTCAGCCACGAGGTCGAGCAACGGAGCATCGCCCTCGTGCCCAATGGCGGAAACGATTGGCTTACGGGCGGCGAACGCGGCGCGGACCATGGTTTCGTCGGAAAACGGCAGGAGGTCTTCTACCGAACCGCCGCCACGCGCGATGATGATGACGTCGACGTGTTCGAGGGCGTCTAGCTCGGCGATTGCTTGGCTGACGCCGGGGACAGCGCCGGGGCCTTGAACGAGGACCTCGCGGATTTCGAACTCTGCGCCGGGCCAGCGCGCCTTTGCGTTGACGAGGACGTCGTCTTTCGCCTTCGCGTTTCGGCCGCAAATCAGGCCGATCGTGCGGGGGAGGAAGGGGAGTGGTTTCTTGATCTCCGGGTTGAAGAGGCCTTCAGCTTGGAGGCGTTTGCGGAGCTGCTCGATCTGGGCGAGTAGGTCGCCGATTCCGACGGGGTGGATCTCCTGGGCCTGCAGGTTTAGGCGGCCGGAGCGCATCCAGAAGGTAGGTTTCACATATGCGACGACTCGCGTGCCGGCTTGGACGGCGCCGCCCGTCGATTGGAGGACACCGCCGAACGCGGTGACATCCATCGAGATGTCCTCGTTGACGTCTCGCATTGTGAGGAAAGACATCTTAGTGGCCGGGCGTTCGTTGAGTTGCACGACTTGCCCTTCAACCCATAGCGGGGACATTCGGTCCACGTACTGCTTGATGTTCTTGGACAGCAGACTCAGCGGCCACGGGTTTTCGCGGGTCGTTTCGCGCGCGACGCGAGCCAGCTGGCGTTGCTGCGGTTGGTTGGCCTGTGACGCCTGGCTGGGCTGTGATGCCTGGTTGGGTTGTGACGCCTGGTTGGGTTGCGGCGGTTGGTTTGGCTGTAGTGCCTGGTTGGGCTGTTGCCTTTGGTTTTGTTGTGGCAAGTTGTGTGCGGGTGCCTGGCTTGCGGCCACCTGGCTTGCGGGTGCCGGGCCGCCTGGGCCGTTCCTCATGCCGTTGCTCGGATACTGCATAGAATCACTCACCCGTCCAGGTTGCCATATTGCACGGACACTAATCGAGCGGCCGCTCTGCGTTGTGTATCGATCTGTCCGGGTAGGGCGTCAGTAGGCCTGTTGCGTCCGACGCGGTTGGTCCCTTCTACGTTTGCGGTCGGCTACCCGTGGGCGGCCGCATTGTATGTGTACAGACACCCAGTAGCGCCCTCGGGGATCAATCTGAGAACTGTGCCGTTTATTGCGGTAGATCGCAAAGCCGCGCCCTCGGAAATATTTGAATTTCTGGCGAGTCCTGGTCGCCGATTTTTGGGTGGGGGTGTGATTCGTGTTTGGGAGGTGAACTCGGGCGGAAAAGTTCGGCGATTGTCGCTACATTAGAGGGCGTGACTGAGCAAACTGTTTCTGAGAAGAAGATTCTGCTGGCCTCGCCGCGTGGATACTGTGCCGGCGTGGATCGGGCTGTGGATGCGGTTGAGAAGGCGCTTGACCTCTACGGGCCGCCGATTTACGTGCGCAAAGAGATCGTCCACAACCGTTATGTGGTGGAGACGCTGTCGAAGCGCGGTGCGATTTTCGTTGAGGAAACGCACGAGGTGCCCGAGGGGGCGCGGGTCGTTTTTTCGGCGCACGGTGTTTCACCGCAGGTTCATGCTGAAGCTGCGGAGCGGAACTTGGCGACGATTGATGCGACTTGCCCGTTGGTGACGAAGGTTCACAAGGAAGCGGTGCGGTTCGCGAAGCAGGATTACGACATTATCCTCGTTGGACACGAAGGTCACGAAGAGGTCGAAGGTACCTATGGTGAGGCGCCCGACCACATTCAGATTGTCGGCACTCCCGATGAAGTTGACAGCGTCGAGGTTCGCGATCCCAGCAAGGTAGTTTGGCTGTCACAAACCACGCTTTCTGTTGACGAGACAATGGAGACCGTTGATCGTCTGCGTCAGCGGTTCCCGGAGCTGGAAGACCCGCCGTCTGACGACATTTGCTACGCCACGCAGAATAGGCAGGAGGTCGTGAAGACGATCGCTCCTAAGGCTGACTTGATGATTGTGGTGGGTTCGGCGAATTCGTCTAACTCCGTTCGTTTGGTTGAGGTTGCGTTGGATGCGGGTGCGAAGGCCGCTTACCGCATTGACATGGCTGATGAGCTGAAGCCGGAATGGCTTGAGGGCGTCACCACGATTGGTCTAACTTCCGGTGCGTCGGTGCCTGATATTTTGGTGCGCGACGTGATTGAGCGCCTCAAGGAGTACGGCTTCCCCGACGCTGAAGAAGTTCGTACTCGCACGGAGACGATCACTTTTGCCCTGCCACGAAACCTGCGTGCAGCGCTGAAGAAGATGGGTGCCCCAGCTGAAGATGAGACTGGTCGCCGCCAGCCCGGACCAAACCACACGTGCTAGTTTGCTGAAGCTTGTATTGGGGTTTTTTCTAGTCCTGATCTACGTGCGGAGCGTTATTGTTGCTACTTATCTAGTGTCGGGACATTATTGCTGGTCCTGATCTAGTAGCGGGGTTCGGACGGCTTCCTCCAGTTGTTCGGGGGCGTCTTTGACGACGCGTTCGAAACTGTTGATGTTGCGAGCTGACACGGCGAGCCGTTGCTCAAAGGATCCGATTGCCCTGTTGTAGTTGGCAACTGTTTGCCGCAGTGAATCGCCGAGCTTACCCAGATGGCCGCCAAGAATATTGATTCGGTCGACCAGGGTGCGGCCGAGGTCAAGAATTTCCTGCGCGTCCTGTTCCAGGGATTGTTGCGACCAAACGTGGCTGACTGCTCGAAGCAAGGTGTGTAGCGCAGTCGGTCCGACGACGATCACGCCCTTTTCCATAGCATCGTCAAACAGTTGGGGACTGGCATCAAATGATGCAGTAACCAGGGCTTCCGACGGCATGAAGAGTATTACCGCTTGCAAGGCGCCCTCGACAATGTCGGAATAACTTCTCTTTGAGAGGTCGTTGATGTGCCTGCGTACCGCTTCAACA
>DUQT01000125.1 GCA_012837655.1 Actinomyces sp.
ACGCCGGAAAGTCTGTATCTGGAGAAGCCGCTCAGACTGTTTCTGGGGACGCAGGAAAGTCTGGTTCTGCGGAGGCTGCGTCCGCGGACGGTGGACAGCCCGTTTCCGTTTCAATTAAGGCCGAGGGCGGTGCTGACGAAACTGCCGCGAAAGAGGTTGCCGTCGACATTGAGCCCGGCTCCGATCAAGGTCACGACGAGGTTTCGGGAAATTCCAAACCGAGCGCGGACGACGGGGAGCCGTCTGAAAAGGCGTGACCGGAAGACATACCTTCGGATTGAGCGGCCTCCCCTAGAACTTGGGTAGGTGCCGTCTGAAAAGGCCTCTGGAGGATTATCTGACAGAGTCTGACCCGATCCTGTAGTTGAATTAGTTGATGCCTTGAGGAGAAATTCTCAAGGCATCAACTATTCGGTTTGAGTTCAGTCAACGCGTCATGCCGAGTGGGCCGCACCCGTCCGTGCACCCATGCAAGGTTGCACAACCGAGTCAGCGCCGACAAACGCGTCGCTAGTGTTAACCCTTAAACGGAACTGCGTCGATGATTTTGACGCTGATTTCCTTGCCGTTCGGAGCGTAGTAAGAGACGGTGTCGCCCTTCTTGGCGCCCAGGATTGCTTCACCCAGGGGAGCGTCCGGAGAGTAAACCTCTAGCTCCAGACCCGCACTTGCCATGCGTGAGCCGAGCAGGAACTTCGATTCCTCACCAAAGATCTCAGCAGTGACAACCATGCCGGGCTCGACAACGCCGTCGTCCGCTGGGGTTTCACCGATCTCCGCGTCCCTAAGTAGCGCGTCGAGCTGCTGGATACGCGTCTCGTTCATCGCCTGCTCTTCGCGAGCGGCGTGGTATCCGCCATTCTCCTTGAGGTCACCCTCCTGGCGAGCCTCATCAATCTTGCGCACAATCTCAGCGCGAAGCACGTTGGAGCGGTGTTCCAGCTCCTCCTTGAGGCGATCGTACGCCTCCTGTGTTAGCCATGTCTTCTCAGCCATGGGACCTCCTATAAAGCTTAATGACGCCCCGACCCGCGCCCTCCGCGATTAACTTTCACGAAGAATTTAAGGCCGTTGGCGTCCCAGACGTGAATACCTTAGCAAGTTCATCGCCATTTATGTATCCAAGAACCGGATGTTGGCAAGAAATTCAGTTTGGTTTCAGAGTTTAGTTCCGACGCAGGGCCCGACCGTCCGCAAGGATTCCGACCAATCCAAGAAGTCCGACCTCCCGCAAGAACTCCGACCTTCCACAAAAGCCCGGCCTTCCGCAAAAGCCCGACCTTCCAAAAAGCCCGACCGTCCGCAATACTCCCGTTTCCCGAAGGAAGTCCAATCGCCGGGCCCAGCCAACTCCAAGACCAGCCACCTACAAAATCTGCCCAGGTGATGCAACCGGGGCAGATTGCCTTTATTTTTCGAGGGCGCAGCCCCGCCCTCGGAAATCGAAAAACGTTATCAGACGGATAGAACTGCCAGGAAGGCTGCCACGCAGTGCGTGATCCAACCGGCGACGGTGAACGAATGGAAGATTTCGTGGAAGCCGAACGTTTTCGGGCTGGGGTCCGGCCATTTGAAGCCGTAGACGAGGGCGCCGAGGGTGTAGAGGAGTCCTCCTGCGATTAGGAGCCACACGACCGCGGGGCCGCCCGTTGCCCAAAGTTGGGGGAGGTACCACAGTGCTACCCAACCCAAAATCACGTAGATCGGCGTGGTGAACCAGCGGGGCGCGGTCGGCCAGAAAACGGACGTTCCGATGCCTACAAACGCGCCGATCCACACGATCAAAAGGACGGTGAGGTTGTCGCTGGGTTCCAGTAATGCCACTGAAATCGGAGTGTACGTGCCGGCGATCAGCAGGAAGATGTTCGAGTGGTCGATCCGACGCAGGATGGCGTGCGTGCGGGCCTTCCAATGGCCTCGGTGATACAGCGCGGACATGCCGAATAGCAGAAGCGTCGAGAGAAGGTACACCGCGGATGCCCAACGCGTCGGTGTCGTTGGGGAGAGGATCAGAAGCACCAGTGCTGCAGCAAACGCGAGCGGTGTGGTGACAAGGTGAATCCAGCCGCGCAGGAGCGGCTTGAGCTCAACGTTTTTGACGGTTTCTTTGACTGATTCGAAGGCGGTTTGGTCGATTTTTGTCATGGTTTGCATCGGTCACCTCTGAAACTTACGGTAACGTAACTTAAGGTTACGCAACCGTAGGTTATGGCGCAAGCCTTCGAGTCGGCACTTGAGACGACATTCCTCCAATACCATCTAAAATAGTGCTGGAATATCTTTGTTCTGTACAGGTTGCGTGCGGTTAGGAAAGGCTGACATGGAAAATCGCTTACTATATGACATTTATGAGCGAAGGCTTGTGTCGGAGCTGGCGCCTGACAGCATTCCAAACCACGTCGGCGTGATCCTGGATGGGAATCGTCGGTGGGCGAAAGAGGG
>DUQT01000126.1 GCA_012837655.1 Actinomyces sp.
GGAACGGGAACCGGCGCAGATAACAAAATCGTGGACTTCTTGCGCCAACGCGGCAACCAGCCAGCGTGAATCAACTGTTGCGGACAAACTTCCTCCCCACAATCCCACCTATTTTAGGATTTTCAGCGCAGGCAATGCACCATTTCTTCCAGCCGCGCGACCCACCGGCTGATCGCCTGGGCGTCCTGGTTGTCGCGGGGAAGGTAGCTCACCTTGTTTTCGTCGATTTCGATTTCACGAGGGCGCAGCTCGCCGCCCTCGGGGACCATGGGGTCTGCCGTGACGTCATCTGTAAACATGCGCGCAGTTCCCAGGCCGCACGCAAATTCGAGGTCGTCGAGGGCGGCGGCGCATTCAACACCGCGCGCAATGCCAACGGAAGAGTCGAGTGCCGACGACACAACCGCCGGCATGCCTGCGTTCTTGCAGATATCAATCAGCCGGGCGGCGCCGCCGAGGGGCTGAACTTTGACGATAACCAGGTCGGCCGCTTCTGCTCGCGCGACAGCTAGGGGGTCGGATGCGCGGCGCACGGATTCGTCTGCGGCGATGCGAACGTCCACTTGCCGGCGAACTTCGGCGAGTTCATCAATGGTTGGGCAGGGTTGCTCCACGTATTCGAGCCCATCGCCTCCCCCGCTGGCGGCCGCCGCGTTCAGTTCACGAATCGCTGCCAGTGCTTCGCTGACATCCCACGCCGCGTTGGCGTCAACCCTGATTTTTCCGGTCGGCCCTAGAACATCGCGGACCGCTTCGATTCGTTCACAGTCTTGCGCAATCGTGGAGCCCGGATCAGCCACCTTGACTTTCACGGTCGTGCAGCCACCGGAGTTTTCCACAATCTTCTGCGCTGTCTGCGGATCCACAACCGGCACAGTCGCGTTAATTGGAACGGCGTCTCGCTTCAGTTTCAGTGGCTTTCCGCGAGCGGCCGCGAGCCCCGCCTTCAACCACTGCGCTGACTCTTGCGCGTCATAGTCCCAAAATGGGGAAACTTCCGCCCACCCGTTTGGCCCCTTCAGAATGAGCCCATCACGAACATCAATGCGCCTAAACCGATTCTTCAGCGGAAGCCGGTAGTACAAGAGCCGGGTGATTCCATCCATCGTGTTCAAAACATCAGCTGGCAGGGCTTCAATTCCGATTTCAATCAGACGCGAGGATTCAGAGGCAGACGCAGAAGTGTTCATTTTTCCATTGTGCACCACTATTACGATTTCCGAGGGCGAGCGGCGTAGGCGGACGTCCGGGTCTCACGTTAGGCTTGGACCATGTTTATCCTTGCGTTTCTTCTGGGAATCCTAGCCCTGGCCGGAACGATTTGGTTGCGCACCGATACGCCGAGCTCGCGCTCCTGGGAAACTGAGGAGGGCATCATTGACGAACGCTTTGCTTTCGTGTTCCTCCCCAGTTTCACCCTGCTACTGTTTGGACTCGGAATTATCGGAGTCTCGGGCTTGTTCCCCGAATTCACCTGGCCAATCAAAATCCTGTTCGGAATCGGAATCATCATGTCCGGCATCGGAGCCGTGGGATCACTAATCGGCCTGTTCTCCAGCCGCTACCCCGAGTGGCTCCTCCCCCAGTGGCGCATCGACAGCCCACACCGCAAGTAAGCTCAGCGAACCGTACCTCTACTACTTCGGCCGGAAACAGCACGCCCGCTGTCTCCGGCCGACACTAACTGCGCGCAAAACCAGTCCTCAATCGCAACGCAAGGAACCGCCTACGAAGCCAATCCTCCATAGCCACACGAGGAACCGCTTACGAAGCCAATTCTTCCTAGCCACGTGAGGAACTGCGCGCGAAACCTACTTTGCCATGATTGCCATCGCCGACCGCGGCGCGATCACGGCGTGACCGGTTGCTTCAGCCTGGCTCAGCAGGTCAAACCCAGTAACGCCAGCCAACTGCACCGCACGGTCGGAGTGGTTCAAGTAGAACGTGACGTCACCGCGCTTTACGCGCTCAATCCCGTCAGGCAGATCTGCACCAGTCACGTCAACGCGAGCGTGCGCCGCCAGCAGGCGAATCAGCGCGTCGCGCCCCACCGAATCCAGGTTCGTTGCGACGTACCACGCGGTTCCCTTGCCCACTTTCCGCTTCGTGATTGCGGGCCAGCCGCCCAAGTCTGATTCGGGGGCGAACTGTGCGATCACTTCGACCTCGTCGATTAACCACATGGGGTCCGTGAACTGGTCGGCTTCCTTCGTGGCCATCACGTATTCACCCCACACTCCTCCACGCGGTTGAGGGCGCGGCGTCCCAATCTGATCCAAGGCTCGAAGCAGTGCCGGTGAGCGCACCTCCAGATCGTGGTAATCCACAGCGCCGGGAGTATCAACCGCACGCGTAATCCGATCCACCCGCGGGTCAACCTGGTTGTAATCGGGCCTGGCCCAACTGTGAGCATCCGGGGCATGCAAAGCATGATCAGTCACCGCAACGCCCAGCAGGTCCGACAGCGATCCCAGGTAACCGCCCAGGATTGCACGCAAAGTCGAAGTCACAACGCCCGAAGGCGACGCGACCACAACGTGTGCACCGTTTTCAACGGCGTCTTGCAGGCGCGCTGAAAACTCGGGGTAATCGATGAAAAGCTCCGGCACAATAATGATCTTGTAGCCAGACAGGTCATCTTCGACGCCAATCAGGTCGAGGGCGATGTTCTTTTCCCACAGGGTTCGATGCCACGCCCTCACGCCTGGAAAATCTTGGGGGGAATCATTTGGTCCCGCCGTCAGGTGGCGGGCACGCGCGCTATCCCAATCCATGACGATCGCGGCCTGCGCTTCAACGCGGCCACCCACGACTGGGGAAAGCTTTGAAAGCGATTCGCCGAGTTTGACGACTTCATTCCACCAGCGCGATTTCTTACCCGCGTGGTTGACCATGCCGCCGTGGAACATCTCCGCACCGCCGGGGCTTTGACGCCACTGGAACTGCATGATTCCATCTGCGCCGTGAGCGACGCGCGAAAGTGACCAGAGTTCAAACTGGCCCGGCCTCTTCGGCGTGTTTTGAGGGCGCCACTGGACCGCGGAAGTCACCTGCTCCATAAGCAGGAAGGGCTGCCCGCCCTTTAGGCCGCGCATGATGTCAGCTTCAAAAGCGACCTGGTGCCCCGCGCCCGGCAGTGCGGGATCGGGATAGGAATCATCGGAGATCATGTCAATGTGCGGGGCCCACTTGCGGTAGTCCAGGTACATGAACTCGCCCATAAAGTTCGTCGTGACCGGCACGTTTGGCGTAACCGCGCGAAGCTCCGCGGCTTCCGCCTGGAACAGTTTCAAGGTCTGGCTATCGGAGAACCTCCAATAGTCCAGTTCCTGCGCCGAATTCGGCAGGGTCGGCATCGTCCTCGGCGGGAAAATTTCGGAAAAGTCACTGTATTCTTGCGACCAGAAATGCGTATTCCACGCGTGATTCAAGGTTTCAATGTCGCCGTATTTTTCGCGCAACCACTCCTGGAAGTCGCCCTCGCACACGTCGCAGTAGCAGCGCGGGTTGTGGCAGGCGTATTCGTTATTTACGTGCCACATCACGAGGGCGGGGTGATCCTTGAACTCGTTCGCTAGCGCCGCGGCGATCGCGCGGGAACGCTTGCGATATTCGCGCGATGACGGGCAGAAGTGCTGGCGCGACCCGAAGCCGAGTCGGACGCCGTCCTTGTTTACCGGCAGCATTTCCGGGTGGCTGCGGACCATCCACACCGGCGGCGCCGCCGTAGGAGTTGCCAGATCAACGTAAATGCCGGCCTCGTGGCACTGATCCATGATTTCGCGCAGCCAGCCGAAGTTGTATTCACCCGGCTTCGGCTCTAACTTCACCCATGAAAAAATACCCAGCGAAACCAGGTTCACGCCGGCTTCCTTCATGAGCTCAATGTCTTCAGCTACCGTCTCTTTCGGCCACTGGTCGGGATTCCAATCGCCGCCATAAGTCAAGTTACGCGTGGGCAGAATGGGCGCTGACATGGTCACCTATCTTCTTTGATTTTCGAGGACGCGGCTGGGTAGCCTTTTTCAAACGCACCCAGCCTATCGAACGTGGACATATTTTCTTGTGTGGAGCACTCTGGGCGTCGCCGAACCTGCCGTGGGACGAAGCCCGCAACGTCGGTGCACGCCCGGCACGGCACTGCCGCCCGCCATCTTATTTACGTACTTCAGGCATCGCGGCCAAGCGATGCCACCATGACGGCTTTGATTGTGTGCATACGGTTTTCGGCTTGGTCAAAGACGACTGAACGCGGCCCGTCAAACACATCTCCGGATACTTCGCATCCTTCCAGGCCGTACTTGTCCAGAACTTGCTTGCCGATCTCGGTTGTGGAGTCATGTACCGCGGGCAGGCAGTGCATAAACTTCACATCCGCACCCGCCCGATCCATTAAGGCTTCATCGACGCGGTAGGGCCTCAGCAGAGCAACGCGTTCATCCCACGCGTCTGCGGATTCACCCATCGAAACCCACATGTCTGTGTGTAGGAAGTCCGCTCCCTCGACCGCGTCCAGCTCATCGGTCACCGTTACCCGCGCGCCGGACTCAGCCGCACGATCCTGCGCAACTTCGACGACATCCGCGGGCGGCTGCAGAGATTTCGGCGCCACAATCCGCACATCCATACCCAGCATCGCACCCGAAACCAGTAGCGATCGCCCCATGTTGAAACGCGCATCGCCGACGTAGGCAAACGAGGTCTCCGAAAGCGGCTTGGTCGAATGTTCCTTCATCGTCAGTGCGTCAGCCAGCATCTGCGTTGGATGCCACAGATCCGTCAAGCCGTTAAAGACCGGAACGCCAGCCCACTCGTCAAGCTGCTCAACCGTAGTTTGGTAGTTTCCGCGAAACTGGATGCCATCAAACATGCGTCCCAGCACGCGCGCAGTGTCCGCAACCGATTCCTTGTAACCCACGTGTGATGACGACGGATCCAAATAGGTCGTGTGAGCACCCTGATCAAAAGCGGCAACTTCAAACGCGCACCGAGTTCGGGTGGACATTTTTTCAAAGATGAGGGCGATGCGGCGCCCTCGTAAATATTGCTTTTCGGTACCGGCCTTGTTCGCCGCCTTGAGGTGCGCGGCTAGGTCAAGGTACGAGGCCCATTCGTCATTCGTGAAGTCGAGTTCACGCAAGAAACTGCGTCCATTTAGCGGAAAATCCATGCGTCAAGTCTAGACAGCACGGGTGAGCTATGCCACTGGCATGGCGAACGGGCGTCCGCCAACCTCCCCAACGTTAACTTCCACGTCGAAAATATCTTCCAACACGTTGGGACGAAGCACTTCGACAGGTGTGCCGTCCGCGACTACTTCACCGTGCTTCATGGCAATCAGCCGGTCCGCGTACGCAGCGGCCGTGTTGATGTCGTGAATGACGATGACCACCGACAGATTCTTTTCAAAACAAACCGAAGAAAGGTGGCGCATCATGTCACGTGAATGACGCAGGTCGAGGGCGGAAAGCGGCTCGTCTAACAGCAGGTACTTCGCGTCCTGCGCCAAAGTCATCGCAATGAATGCGCGCTGACGCTGGCCGCCGGAAAGTTCATCCAGGAAACGGTCGGCCATGCTCAGCATGGACACCGAGCGCAGGGCTTCCGCGACCATCTCCTCATCCTGTTTAGTCGCACGCCCATGGTTGTGCGGATGCCGGCCAAGCATGACGAGCTCAGCCACCGTGAGGCGAACCGACAGGTGATTTTCTTGCCGCAAGATCGCCATCGTCTTTGCGAGTTCGTCCGGCTTCCAGTCCGCGACACTCTTGCCGTCAACCACAACTTCGCCCTCGACGAGCGGATGAAGGCGCCCAATTCCGGAAAGTAGCGTTGACTTTCCCGCGCCATTTGGGCCAATGAGGGCGGTGATGCCACAGTCGGGCAGATCGAATGAGACGTCCTTGACCACGGGAGCGCGGTCGTAGGCCATCGTTACGTTGCGAATCTCAATCATTTCCGCGCCGCCTTCACCAGCATCACCAGAAGTAGCGCGCCGCCAACCAGCTCAATCACGACCGGCAGGACGGTTGCCTGGTTTAGCACGTGCTCCAGGATCGCTTGACCACCCACCAGGACGATCACTCCAATTGCTGAAGCTGCCGGAATCAAGTGGCGAATGTTCGTCGCACCCAGCGCATACACGGCGATATTCACGATCAGCAGGCCAAAGAACATCAGCGGGCCAACCAGCGCCGTCGAAGCCGCCACCAGCAACGATGAGGCCATCAGCGCGAGCTTTACTTCCCGCTTGTAATTAACTCCCAGCGCAACGGCCACGTCTTGCCCCAGCGACAACAGATCCCACGTGCGAGCACGATACATGATGTAACCAACCACAACGACCGTGAGCGCCGTTGTCATCCACAACGCCTCAGAGTTAATCACCGCGAACGACGCCATTCCCCTATCCTGCACAGCCAGGTACTCGTTCGGGTCCATGATGATACTCATCATCGTCGTGACCGATCGCAGCAGCGTCCCCACCACGATGCCTACCAAAACCAGTAGATGCACCGAGCCTCGCCCTCGTCCAATCATCGTCATGAACAGCGTAACGGCCAATGCGGACATCAAACCGGCCTGGATCAAAAACATTATCGAGGACGGAATTAGGTTCGCGACGCGCGCGGTTAGGAAGAACACGGAAGCTGTTGCGATCAGGCTGAACATCGCATCGAACCCCATGACTGTTGGGGAAAGGATGCGGTTTCTAGTTACAGCTTGAAAAATAACTGTCGCAGATGACAGAGCAACGGCTACCACAACCAGGCCGACCAGGCGTTTGGCGCGCAAAGCCGCGATAATCTGCCAGGCTCCCAGAGCGTCATACAGCAGGAAGAACGCAATCATTCCCGCGGCGAGCACAAGTGCAATCACCATGCGGCGAGTCACGTCACGGTGACGGTTACTCAGGATGGAACGGACCTTCGCAACTGCGGGAGACTCGTAGGTCTTCGGACCGGACCAGGCCAGTTCGTGAGTGTACTTATTTTCCAGGGTAGTGGTAGTCATTGCTTCACTGTCCGTAACAAAATAACTAGGAAGATGGCAGCACCGATGATGCCCATGACAACGCCAACTGGAATTTCTGCCGGCGCAATAAGTGTTCTGCCGATAATGTCTGCAAGCAGGACGAACACCGCCCCGCCCATTGCGACGAACGGTAGCGATCGACGCAGGTAGTCGCCCATGATTAGAGACACGATGTTTGGGATCACCAGGCCCAAGAACGGGAGCGCGCCCGCCACCACTGTGGTGATGCCTGCGACCACGGCGACTATTGACAGGCCGAGCGTGGTGATTGATTTGTGGTCTAGGCCGAGGTTCTTTGCCAGGTCTTCTCCCAGCCCCGCAACGGTGAACCGGTCGGCGAAAATATAGGTAATGGAGGCCGCGGCTACGACGATCCAGAGTAGTTCGTAGCGGCCTTTCAATACGCCCGAAAAGTCACCGGTCGTCCACGCCTGCAGCGTGCCCTGCAGTTGGAACTGCCAGGCTAGGAAGGTCGCGGCGGCACCGATAACTCCGGAGAGGACGATGCCCAGTAGCGGGACAACGATGATGTCGCGGTGAGGGATCGAGCGGATCAAAGTCAGCAGAATCATGGTGCCCAGCAGGGCGAAACCAATGGAAAAGCCCATCTTCGCCAGGATCGAAGCACCCGGGAACACCAGGGTTGCGATTAGGACGCCGAGCCCTGCGGATTCTGTAACTCCGGTTGTGGAGGGCTCAACGTAGCGGTTTTGCACCAGCATCTGCATGACCAGCCCAGCCACTGCCATTGCCGCGCCAGACAGCACGATCGCCAGCGTGCGCGGAATGCGCGAAACCGTTAGAACTCTGATCTGCTCGGGTGACGCGTTGCCAAACACGATGTCGGCAACGGACATTTGCGCGGTTCCAACTGTTATGGACCACGCCATTAGTGCCAGCACCACTACGACACCACCGGCCAGCCACAGTGCGTACTGTGACTTGCCCGTGGTGTCGCGTTCAAGCGACTTCGCTTGAGTGGTGCTCATGGCTTACTTGATCGCCTGCGCGATCTCGTCTAGCTCAGCGACGAAGTTGGATGCACCTGTCATGACGATGTACCACCGTTCAGGTGACAGGTACACGATGTTGCCGTTTTGGGCGGCCTTCGTGGATGCGACCAGATCGTTGTCCAAGACCTTTTCCGCGGTGGTGCCCGCTTCTGTGGTTCCAACAGCGGCGTCGCGGTCAACGACGAAGATGTAGTCAGGATTTAGTTCCTGCACTGTTTCAAATGAAATCTTTTGGCCCTTGTGACCGTCGTCGGCCTTTTCCTCCTGGACGGGAGCGAATCCAAAGACGTCGTAGATGGGAGCCCAGCGCGACTTCGGGCCGTGTAGTGAAATCTCACCAGCGTTGGTCATGAGGACCATTGCAGTGCCCTTATCGGCGGCAGTGTCCTGGTATTCCTCAATCTTTGCGGAGATTTCCGCACCAGCTTTTTCAGCTTCCTCGACCTTGCCGGTGACTTTGCCCAGCATGTTTGTCATCTCAACGACGCGTTCAGAGTAGTTGTCCTGATCCCACGGAACGGAAGCATCCACAGTGGTGAAGTGCTGTGAAATTTCCTCGTAGAATCCAGCAGAGCGCGCACCCAAAACGACTAGGTCGGGGTTCAGCTTCGCGATTGCCTCCAGGTCAGGCTCCTTCAGGGAACCGACCGATTCAAGTTGGGAGTAGTCAATCCCGTCCTCGTCTGACAGCCAGGTGGGAACGGATTGGGTTGGTACCCCAACGACTAGATCCCCGGCTCCGATGGCGTCGATCGTGTCCAACGCGGCCATGTCGAAGACGACGATGGATTCGGGTTTGGATTCGATCGTGGTCTCACCTGCGTTGTGAGACACGGTTACGGGGAAGCCTGCAGCCTGCCCTTTTCCCCTGTTTTCGGAGTTTTCATTGTCGCCAGCCTCTGCTCCTGTAGCGCCGGAACACCCGGCAAGCAGTGCGACTGATGCGGCAACCGCAACGAAAGTTGATGCGAGTTTTCGCATGAGTTCTCTCTTTCACTCATTTGTATAGGCAAGCCTTACCTAATCACAATCTTGAACCCATTACAAGCTTTACGCAAGGATACTGTTACGTAAATCAAAACGGCTTCAAAACCACTACGATGGGCACTATGACTGCTCTACCCAACGTTTCAGACACGTTCGATCCGGCGCGCTGGCGCGAAGTTGAAGGATTCGAACTTACCGACATCACCTACCATCGCGGGATTTCCAGGGGGCCCGAGGACGGGGCTGAGGCCGGTACGGACTTACCGGTTGTACGCATAGCATTTGACCGCCCTCATTTACGCAACGCGTTTCGTCCTCACACGGTGGACGAGTTGTATCGGTGTTTGGACCACGCTCGCATGAGTCCAGACGTCGCCGCGGTGATCCTGACCGGTAACGGCCCGTCCGCGAAGGATGGTGGTTACGCTTTCTGTTCCGGTGGGGATCAGCGCATTCGCGGCAAAGCGGGCTACCAGTATGAGAAGGCCGAAATGGCCGACGAGGCCGAGGTCTCCAAGCGTCGCGAAAACATGGATCACGCTCGTGCGGGTCGGCTGCACATCCTGGAGGTACAGCGCCTGATTCGCACCATGCCAAAGGTTGTTATTGCAGCTGTTCCGGGTTGGGCGGCTGGCGGTGGGCACTCACTGAACGTGGTGTGCGACCTGTCCGTTGCGTCCAAGGAACACGCTAAGTTCATGCAAACCGACGCGAACGTGGGTTCCTTCGATGCGGGTTACGGTTCCGCCCTGCTTGCGCGTCAAGCCGGCGATAAGAGGGCGCGTGAGATCTTCTTCCTGGCCCGTGAATACTCCGCGGAAGATGCGGAACGCTGGGGCGTAGTGAACGAGGCCGTCCCCCACGCCGAATTGGAAAACACCGCGCTGGAGTATGCACGCATCATTGCGACGAAGTCACCGCAGGCGATTCGGATGCTGAAGTTTGCATTCAACCTGGCTGATGACGGCCTGGCCGGACAGCAGGTATTTGCTGGTGAAGCCACCCGTTTGGCATACATGACCGACGAAGCTCAAGAGGGCCGCGATGCCTTCTTGGAACGCCGCGACCCCGACTGGTCGGACTACCCCTACTATTTCTAGAGCCCAGCTCCGCCCTCGAAAATCGAAAAAGACGAAAGACCCATAAATGACGAATATGACTGACCCGTCCGTGTACGACTCCCCGCAACTGATGTTGGTTCCGGGAGGTACGACGCCCGGGGCTGTGACGATGACTTACGCGGCGATTCATAAGCTGTGGGAGTTTTTTGAGCGGTGGGAAAACACCGGAGTGAGGCGGAAGCAGTGGATTATTGTGGCTCCTCGTCACATGTCGGAGTGTCTGCCGTCGCGCGCGGAGCAGTCGAATGCGGCCCTGCAGGCGCGCATTGAGCAGATGCCGCCCTCGGTTGATGTCATCTTGGAAACGTCAGGGTCAACGACCGGCGAGCCGCGCCTGGTTGGCCTGTCTTATTCCGCGCTGGTTGCGTCGGCGCGCGCGACGCACCAGGTACTGGGTGGTCCGGGCCGCTGGATTGTGGCGCTGCCGGTTCACCACGTTGCGGGTATGCACACGCTCGTGCGCAGTTGCGTTGCGGGAACGTCGCCGATTATTGCGGACATGTCGACCGGTTTTGACGCGGACGCGCTGATTCGCGCATGCCGAACCGCGAAGGACGATCCGAATACTCGCGGCTACCTGTCGATTGTCCCGAAACAGCTGGCGGACGCTCTGGATCACGGTGGCGAACTCGTCGAGCTCCTTGGCCGGCTGGACGCGATACTGGTCGGCGGTTCCGGCATTTCGCCCGCCCTGCTGCAACGCGCCCGCGAAGCGGATCTGCACGTCGTCACGACATATGGAATGACGGAAACATGCGGCGGCTGCGTTTACGACGGCA
>DUQT01000127.1 GCA_012837655.1 Actinomyces sp.
CGACGATCACATCAATGCCGGACACGTTCTGCGCGATGGAGCGGGCCGCGTTTTCCTGTAGGTCGGCCGGGTTCCAAACGTAGTCGGTTGGATCTTCACCAGTGTGCGCGAGGACGATGACGACGTCTGCACCGTCAGCCTTTACCAACGGGACGACCTGCTTAAGGGTTTCGACGGTGTCGTTGAACTCCAGGGACGCGACCTTGTCTCCGTCCCAGCCGGGCACGCCCGGAGTTACGACGCCAACAACGCCGACGTTAACGGTGTGGCCGTCAGCGGTGGTCTTTTCAATGATCGTGTACGGGTCGTAAGCGAAGTTGCCGGTCTCGCGATCATCAACGTTAGCGGCGAGGAACGGCATGTCCAGCGAACCAATGTATTGGCTGAGGTCTTCGAGGCCGTAGTTGAACTCGTGGTTTCCTGCAACAACTGCGTCGTAGTTCAGGTAGTTGAACGCGCTGGCCATCGGATCAATGGTGTCAGCAGTGCGGTTGGCGTGGTAAACCGTTTCGATCGATGCGCCCTGGTTGGCGTCACCGTTGTCCAGAAGGATTACGGATTCCTCACCCTTGTCGGCGCGGACTCCCTTGATTGCGGTGGATAGGCGGTCAAGGCCGCGAGCGTCTTCAGGCTTATTTGCGCCAAAGGGCTGGCCTGTGAAGTAATCGTAGTCCACCAAGGTTCCGTGTAGATCAGTGGTGGCTAGGAGGGTGAGGTCATCAATGTCGGTGACCTCGCTGGGTGCGGCGTATGCGGCGGGCGCTGCCAGAAGTCCAAAGACTAATGGGAGGGCCGCAACTGGTGCGATCTTTTTCAACTTGTACCTTTCGTCTTGAAACACTGGTGCATTCCGTGTCGGAGACAACAGCAATAGTCATTGTCGTTGCAGAAGGCCGAGGGCGCATCCGCTAGCTCATTTGTTTGGACAATCGCATTTCGTCGGCCACCTGGTGTTAAGGAAGCGTCGCCGTTTTGTAACTGGTGAGGAACTTTCGGATTTGGTAAGTGCCTGACTAGGAATCTGCGGGAGCGGCATTCTCCGGAAAGGGTAAAAGATTTCGTAAAACTTTTGACATTAGGAGCAAAGTTATTTGTGAAGTCCCCTAGTTGGAGTATTTGAAATGGCTGAAACTAAGACTCACGAAACTGATGAGCTACGAGTGTTTTGGAAGGCGGATATTTGTCAGCATTCTGGGAATTGTGTGCGCGGCAATGGTGCTGTGTTTGATCCGAAGCGTCGTCCGTGGATCGATCTTTCGCAGGCAAGCGCCGAGGAGGTCATGCGGGTGATCGACACGTGCCCGTCGGGCGCTCTGAGCTACGAGCAGAAGTAACGCGCAGAAGCGCCGGGACGTGATGCGGCGACGCAGACATTGCGGTGGCTGCTCGCGTGCTCGAAATTTTCTTGCGTATATCTTGCGCGTTACGCCGAAACAGCCGTGCATTCCTCGGAGAATGCACGGCTTTTCTTGGGTTTATCGGCGACGCTTGGTTTTTATGAGTGCGTCGTTTTCCGTCATTTCGAGATAGGTAGTGAACAGTGTTTGTAGGCGTTCTTCGTTTGAGTTGAACGGTCTTGTTCTGAATGCTCGGTCTACGGCTTTGTCGAGTTTGCGATGAGCTGCCAAGAGTTCTGGCGACATTGCAAGTGGGTTGTAGTGATCCGCTAGTGAGCGTTCAGGGTGTAGGTTTCGAGCATCTATTACGGCCTGGCCACCGGCAATGATTTCAGCACGCAACTTTTCAGATACTTCCGGTAGTGGGAAGTTATTCCAGACCACTGTGTTAGAGAAGCGAAGACGAGATTCGAGTCTGCCTCCAATTGCTTTCTGCCAAGTGATGAACATGGAAGACGAGACTATTCCGAAGAGGTATTCGTCTGGGTCGACAGCGGTGAAATTCTGATCACCGCTGATCACGTCGGCGTATTCGTCTACTTCAACTATTAGGTTTCCGGCATCCGTTGGTTTCGAACCGTATGAAACTCATGGAACGGAAGCTGAGAGCGGTTTTGAACGCTTCCTTACGACCAGATTAGGTGCGTCTACAAGATAGGCATTAATGTTCTTGGCTGGAACCGCGGTCGGTTCACCTTTGATATCTGAATAGGTAAATAGGGTTGCACCTCCGCGACGTTTCTTGTCCATGCCTATGATCACGCAGTGCACCGCAGCAGCGTCTGCAGCTTCAGAGGTCCATGAGAACGTCTGATGAGCAAACTTAATGCGCCAACCATTGCTGAAGAGCGGACCGAATAGTGCAGGCACCGGCTGTCCTTGCGTGATTGAGTTCGTAGACACAAACGCGAACTGGCCATCGTTCACGAACCTGAAGTAATCTGACGCCTTCTTGTACCATCCCGTCACGTAGTCGAGATAGCCGTCATACTGATCACCCCACACAAGTTTCATGTTGTCTGTTTGATCAACGCCCTGCCAGTACTGCCCAATAAACGGAGGGTTTCCGACAATGCGCACGTGATCAGAAGGCGAGAAAATGCGCTCCCAATCTGTCCGCAGAGCATTTCCTACGTGAATGCATTCAACCTTGTCCAGCGGAAGGGTTTTCGGAGGAGCCCCCAGGGACATCGCAAGTTTCTGGTTAGCTTGATGATCAACCAGGTACAGAGCAGTCTGGGCGATGCGTGCGGGCCACTCCTCTATCTCAATGCCTGCGAAGTTTTCGAGCCTAACGTTTAGGTTCTCGCGCTCGAAGAACAGGGTTCCGCCAGCGCTCGGATCAAGGTCTTCCAGACGTTTCAGAATTTCAAGGTCCAGTTGACGAAGCTCCCGGTATGAAACCACCAAGAAGTTTCCACACCCGCAAGCGGGGTCGGGAAAGCGTACGGATTTAATACAAAATCCTGGTGGGCGGTGGCTACCGCGTGTCAGAGGTTTAGGCTTGTTACTAAGGGAAACGTATCTCAGGGGTAGGTGGGATTGAGGCCGAAAGTCGGCAGCCGGACCTAAAAACCTAGGGCACTCCAGGTACAACCACGAACGCATCCAACAACGACTCAAGAGCCTGACTCCGATGCAATATCGGAACCAGACCCTTGAACCCCTAACCACTTAAAATTAAACCAGCCCAACTTTCGGGGGGGCCAGTTCACGTCAGTTCGGGGCCCTTTGCTAGTTGGGGCGAGAAGTCTCGACCATTTGACTACTTCGCGTCCTCGGTCTCCTTGCGCGGGGTTGCACCCTCAGCGACAAAGTTATCCGAGTCATCGTGCAGATCGTCGTCCGTCACGTCCTCATCAGCCGGAACCTTTGTGATCGTCCACGGCCACCAGACCTTGCGGCCAATGTCGTGAACAACGCCCGGGATAAGAAGCGATCGGACGATGAACGTATCGATGAGAATGCCCATCGCCACAATGATCGCAAGCTGGAGCATGAACAGCAGGGGCACCACGGACAGTGCCGCGAACGTCGCAGCAAGCACGATTCCGGCCGAGGTGATCACGCCCCCGGTCACCGCGACGCTGCGAACCATGCCGCGTCGTGTGCCGATGTTGATGGATTCTTCACGCGCCCTCGACATCAGGAAGATGGTGTAGTCAATGCCAAGAGCAACGAGGAAGACGAACGAGTACAGCGGAACAGACGCATCCGCACCCGGGAAGTCGAGCACCCAGTTGAAGAGGATTGCCGAGATTCCCATGGCTGTACCGAACGAGATGACGTTAGCTACAAGCAGCAGTAGCGGCGCAACAATCGCACGGAGCAGGATCATGAGCAGAATGCCGATCACGATCAGAACGATTGGGAAGATCTTGAGGAAGTCCCGGTTCGCCGTCTCCTGAGTGTCGAGGTTCTGAGCAGCAGGGCCACCCACGAGAGCCTCCGAGTCGATCTCCTGGACGGTGTCGCGAATATTGCGAACTACATCGCCCGAAGCCTTGTCCTCGGCCGGCATTGTGGTAGTGACGTTGAGGAGTACACGGCCATCGACGACGACGGGCTCAGCTTCCTCGGCATTGGCTACGTGCGCAGGCGGACCTTCTTGGCCCTCACCTTCTGCAGCTTCACTTTCTGGTGCGCCTTCGATGTCTGCAGGCGGGCCCTCTTGGCCCTCCGGTGCACCTTCCGGCATGGCGTCGGACGGCATGCCTGCTGGCATCCCTCCACCCTCGCTCTGCGCGGAGACCGAATCGACCCCATCAAGAGCGGAAATGGCGTCGATCGCTTCGCCAGCGCTCTCTTCGGAAACGACCACCGTCGTCGGCTGTACGGATCCGGCGTCGAACTCTTCTCCAATAAGGTCGAAACCAACGACTGAATCGGGGTTACCAACGAACTGCTCCGTCTGGGAGGTGCCAGATGCGCGGAACTGAGGTGCGAAGCCCGAAAGTGCTACGAGGGCGATCAGGGTGATGATCCAAACCTTACGGTCGTTGCGGCCAACAAACTGTGCAACCTTGGACCAAATACCGTGGGCATTCGCTTCCTCATGGGAGTCGTAATGCGGGATCTTTGCGGGCCAGAAGAAGATTCGTGCGTGCTTACCCGGGAGGAGCAAAATTCCCGGCAAGAGTGTAAACGCCGCCATCATGGCGAAGACGATTCCGATCGCGGCGATCGGTCCAAGCGACGCAGTCGATGACAGGTCAGAGATCAGAAGCGTTAAGAGGCCCGCGATCACCGTGCCGCCTGATGCGAGGATCGGTTCCCATGAACCGCGAAGCGAGTTCGCCATCGCCTGCATTGGTTCGTCGACGATCGCAAACTCCTCGCGGTAACGCGCGATAAGCAGCAGACAGTAGTCGGTGGTTGCGCCGATGACGAGGATCGCAAGAATTCCCTGAGTCTGGCCATTAAGGTCCAGTACCTCAGCACGAGCAAGGTGATACACCACGAACACGGCAGCACACAGGGCAGCAATCGCCGTGACCAGCACGGCGATGGGGAGGAACACCGAGCGATAGACGATCACCAAAATGATGAAGACGAGTACCACTGCAACGAGCAACAAAATGAGGTCGATGCCGGCGAAGGCGCCGCCTAGATCGGCTGCGAGACCAGCCGGACCCGAAACGTAAACGCGCAGATCGCTCACGTCGCCATCGGCGTCGTCAACAATCGACTGGATGTGGGTGCGCATGGTCTCGATCGTGGAGTTGATACGCTTGTTTTCGTTCGCATCGAGCTCGTTGGTGAGAGCCGTATCGAGGGAAACAGGCAGGAGCGCCGACGATCCATCCTCCGATGGAATTACCGGAACGGGCCCAAGAATGAGTTCGGACAGCGCAATGTCGTCGGGGATTTGGGCATCACCGAGCGTCTGTGCGACCTGCTCAAGAACCGCAAGTTCATCTGCCGTGAGCTCCGAATCGCTCTCATTGACCGCGATGATGAGCGCTGAAATGGCGGAACCCTCTTGGAATTCCGCCGCTGCTTCAGATGCTTGGGTCGACTCTGCAGATTCAGGCAGGAAGAACGCCTGATCGTTTTCCGACACCGTTGAGATCTGGCCCTGCGCCATGCCTCCAAATCCGAGTGCGGCCAGCCAGAAAATGAGAAGCAGAATTCGGACCGGGATCGCCTTCCGCGACGTCAGAAACTCCGATACTGCAAGAACCTTCGAGTCTTTCCGGCCGCGTTCCTTCGGCTCAGCCTGCGCTGATGCGGAAGTACGCTCGTTCGTTGCAGACGCGCTGCGTGATTTGAGATCCGCGCCGCTCTTTTCTTCGGACATGGTATTCCCTTGGACGACAGAATATTACAGACGAAATCCTACGGTAACGTAGCCGAGAAAACACATGCCCGCGCCTTTTGTGGGCTGTAAGACAGGTGTCGCAATATTTCCCTATTGTGGTTTTCTTCTTGACTAGGATTCTCTGGCTGCGAGTGCAGCCTTGTAGAGGTCATTCTTCCGGAGGCCATCACGAGCTGCGACGTGGCCAGCTGCGTCTTTCAAGCGCAGCCCCAACTCCGTGAGCGCGAGCGTTTCGGCAACGGCTTGTTCGGGTGCTGGATCACCCGCGACGGACTCGGCACCTTCGACGACGATAGCGATTTCACCGCGCACGCCATCCGCTGCCCAGTTGGCAAGCTCATAAAGCGTTCCGCGACGGACCTCTTCGAAGGTCTTTGTGAGTTCACGGCAAACTGCGGCTCGCCGCTCCACACCCAATGCTCTGCCCATTGACGTCAGAGTGCCGGCAAGGCGGCGCGGAGATTCGAAGAAAACCATCGTTCGTGCCTCACTCGCGAGCGATTCGAAGAACGCCGCGGAACCTGACCTAGGCGGGAACCCCTCGAAAGTGAACCGATCCGAGGCAAGACCAGAAATAGCAAGCGCCGTAAGGACTGCCGAAGGGCCCGGAATGACTGTGACTGGCACACCGGCGTCGGCGGCAAGAGAAACCAATCGGTAGCCCGGGTCAGAAACGGATGGCATGCCCGCGTCGGTCACCACCACCACCGACTTGCCAGATTCAGCGGCGGCGATCAGGTCCGGAGCTTTCTGAGCCTCGTTGTGATCGTGATAAGGGACCACTGGAGCGTGGATCTCGATTCCGAGGCGGCCGACAAGGTTTAAGAGCCGGCGGGTGTCCTCGGCGGCGATCAGATCTGCCTCGCAAAGCGCGGTTCGAAGGCGCGGGGAGGCGTCGTCGTCGTTACCAAGAGGTGTTGCCGCCAAAATAATCATGGTTCAAGTGTGGCATAGCCGGCTAGCGCCTAGCCACAACCGAGATTGAACTGCTCCCCATTTGTTGGACTGAGAAATCAGGCACCTACTAGTGGGGAGTGGAGCGGCCTAAGAATTAGGTCCAGTCGGTTTAAGCGTTGACCGTGTTTTCATGTTTCCATTGTTCCGCATACTTCCGCGGGCTGAGGTAGCCCAGCGAGGAATGCGGATGGAAGTCATTATACCGCTGTGACCACTGGGCCACGAGCAGGCGGGCGTGCTCGAGATTCTCGATACTGTTGTCTTCGAGGAGTTCGTCTCGCATACGGTTATGAAACGACTCAACGAATCCGTCATGCCAGGGCTGACCGGGCGGGATGAACGCTTGGATTGTCTCATCCTCCTCAGCCCACGCGTGGAGTGCGTGGGCGATGAATTCGGGGCCGTTATCCATTCGGATCACTCTTGGACGCCCACTATGCTCGAGTGAAGCCAGGTCGAGCAGCTCGATCACTGAGCCAGCGTCGATCTTCTTGTCGACCGTGAAGGCGACGTGCTCGCGGGTGTATTCATCGATGATGTTGCAGATCTTGATCGTCTTGCCGTGCCATGTTGAATCGAACTGGAAATCCAGCGCCCACACGTCGTTCGGGTACTGGCCGGCAGGAACATCACGATGAGTGCCGGCAGCTAGACGCTTGCGTTTCTTCCTGGGCAGGACGCGCAAGCCCTCTTCACGCCACAGGCGCCGGAAGGTCTCCCGACATACCCCATACCCCTCGGCGAGGGCGCTCCTCCAGGCGCGTCGGTGTTCCCACCTGCGGTGATCCTTGGCGAACTTGTGCATCCACGCACGCAGGGAAGCGTATTTATCAGGCTGACCATCGCAGGCCTTGGCACGCCGATAAGCGCTACGAGAGAGCCCGACAATCTGGCAGGCAAGCCTTTGGGAGTAGCCCAGCCCCACCAGATGCCACACGGCATCATGACGGCGAGCTGGGCTTAGAAGTTTCCCTCCGACAATTCCTTCAATGCCGCTTTCTCTAGCTCCGCTTGACCTAGCAGGCGTTTCAAACGCGTATTCTCCTCACGCAGGCGCTGTAGCTCTTTGGCTTCGCTCTTGGTCATCGACCCATATGTTGCCTGCCAGCGATTCAACGTGGCTTCACTGATCCCGAGTTCGGTAAGAATCTGAGCCGTGGTCGAGCCTGATTCCTTCATCTCCCGGGCCTTATCGAGTTTACGGACAATCTGTTCGGGAGTGTGTTTACTGAACTTCTTCACCATTCATCCATTCTCCCCACCCACAGGCAGGGCATCAATGGACAACACTTAAGTCACCCGGACCTAAAAACCTAGGGCACTCCACAAGCGCACTAGCCACGTTTTCGATCCCACTAGATCCGTAGTCCCAGAATGAAACCGTGACCGCAACTGCGTAAACGGAGACTAGGAGGTTTACAACGCTTCGAAATTTGAAACCGAAGCTAGACAGAAGCGTTTCGCCGACCAAAGTATCCCCTCCATTCGAAAACTACCCCCTATGCAGCCAGCGCGTAGGTTCCGCCAATTTGTATCCAAACCATGCTCGAAGTTTCCATGATTTGTAGCTGGCCGATCTCGGCACGCAGCTTCTCAAGTCGCTTTACGTCGTGGTAGTAAGTCTGGAACTCTGTGCGAAGCTCATCAAGAAACAGAGGCTCAATGGTCTTGAGGATGTTGGTTTCAGTCGTGTAGTGCTCACCCAGCTGACGCCGAGCTTTCGCACTCTTCACCGATTGAAACAATGAACCAAAGATTGCGGGGCTGATCTCAGACCAGTTAAACATGCAAGCCTCAATCAAGAGGTCCCGCATCTTCGAATCGAAATACGGAATCGACGTTGACTCCCCGAAAATCCCACCGTTTACATATGGAAACCGAGAAAGCAGTGAATCCATGTTCACCGGCCTGGCAGTCTCCGGCTGATTCATAATCTGGAACAGCATGACGAGCTGTGCACCGAGGTCCGTACCGTCCTCACGCGTTCGGTTTTCCAGGAATTCAAAGAACAGGTCGCGTTCCCACATACCTGAGTCATCGCCATAGAGGGCAAAAAGAAGACGCACTAAGAATATGGAGGACTCGTGCTCTGAATACCCAGTCTTCTCAAGCTCCGCATACAGCCGACCCATGATTTGAGCGGCCCTAATAGATGCCTTTCCTGCTCTCTTGAGCCAAAAGAACGGGTCTGGAAGCCAGCCAAAAACGCCAAATCTTCGGCGTGCAAAGGTAGTTCCTCGAGCGGGAATTGAACAGTGTCAGCCCCGTCCTCGGCCTCGATATCAAGTATACGAATTGTCTTGAAATCGGAAGTTATGACGCGGCTGGGACGTTCAATGTCGCCCAGGTCTTCCATGTAATCGAGGGCCTGGGCTTCTGCGGCGTTCAAGTCCCGACCCGCGGATTTCATCTCAAATAGGGCTAAACCCGGTATCAATGCGTCAATGAAACCTTGCCGACCCGTGGAGGTCCGCTTCGCGCGTTTCTCATACAAAGCTGCCTTGGTTTGCGTAATCCCGAAAGCCCCGAGCAAATCTCTAATAAACGACTGCGCCTGCTGGCGCTCATCGCCAGGCTCGTCGGCCCAATCTGCAACGACCTTCGTGCAGCGCCTGCGGATCTCATCGAGTGAAAGTGCGGTAGCCACATTGCCTCCCTAAGTACCTAACGCAATATTAGCCGCGGCCTCGGACATTAATGTGCAAGCGGCGGCCTCACGGACAAAAATCGTCCATCCGCGCGCAAACTGCTAACGGAATCGGGGAAATCTAGGAGTATCGGCGTTGCATTTCGCTTTCAATCTGCTCCAAAGAAAGGCCAGCGGTTTCCGGCATCACTTTCAACAGCGCCACGGCAATCCCCAGATTCAACACTCCATAAATTGTGTATGTGAGGCCGCCGCCGAGGTTCTCCATCATTGATGGGAACGTCCACGTAATCAGCGCATTCATGATCCACATGCAGAAAATCGCTGTCCCGTTCATGACGCCGCGCACGTCTGCTGGGAAAAGCTCACCCATCATCGTCCACACAACCGTGCCGTTCGACGACTGCACAATCAGCATGAACACGCCCATCAGGCCCAAAACCAAGAACGAAGCCCAACTTGGAGGCACCGTGCCTGCCTTCATGTGAGGGGCAATCGCGAACTGGAACGTCGCGGCAATACCCAAAAGACAAATGCCAACACCCGTCACGTCCGCAATCAGAATCTGGCGACGGCGGAACTTCAGGATCAGCCAGATTCCGAGCACCGATCCAAGTACACTCATCACACCGTTCGCCACCTGCGCGGTGATGGAAGCGGAGGTGGACATTCCGGCAAACTCCAAGACCTTTGGCGCGTAATACATGACCGTGTTCACGCCCGTAGTTTGATTTACGATAGCGAGGAAAATGCCGACGAACATTAGCTTGCGAAGCCATGGAACTGAGAACACGTACTTGAGGCCCTTTTTGGATTGTTCCAACTCGGCCTCTTGGCGGCGCGACTCAATCATTTCCATGAGTTCGTCTTCAATTGAGCCGTCGCGCTGCGGATCGCGGATGCGCTTTAAGGAGCCAATCGCCTCATACAGGCGCATTTTTGAGATGTACCACCGAGACGACTCTGGCATCAGACGGATTCCAATCCAAAGCGCCACAGCCGGAACGGAGCACAGGACAATCATGTAACGCCACGCCGAACCGTTTCCGGCCGACACTACAAGTTGGTCGAGGAACGCTTGGTACTGGTCTGGGCTCATCGAGCCACCCTTTGACGCCTGCAATGACGACAAAGCGTCATAAGAATAGGCGCCTGGCGCGAAGTGGCCGGACGGGTCGCTCTTGATTGCGATCTGAGGCCCGCCATACATCGCATTAATGATTGCGTTCATAGTGAAAGCAAGTAACTGGCCAGTTACGATCATCAGCTGATCGATGGCAACAATTGAGCCTCGGATACGTTTTGGTGCCGTTTCTGCCAAATAGACGGGGACCGTGGCTGAGGCGCCACCGACCGCCACACCAGAAACGAAACGAAAGAAGCACAGCACCCAAATGTCTGGTGCTAAAGCCGCGCCCAGTCCTCCAACCAGGAACAGCACAGCGAGAAGCGTAATGTTATGACGCCTGCCGAACCTATCTGAAAGACGTGAGCCAATCAGCGCACCAAGTGCCGCACCTATAAGAAGTGTTCCGCCAATTGCGCCCTCTTGAATCGCAGTTAATCTGAGTCCCGCAGCGCCCGACGGCATCTGCATGTACGGCAAAGCACCGGAGATGACTCCCGTGTCGTAACCAAACAGGAGCGAACCGAGCGTCGCCACCGCCGCAAGTACGAAAATTCCACGATACTTTCCCGACGGAGGGGTATTCGCAACGGCCTCAGACAATTCGCTGCGGGTGACATTGCCCAATGGGATCTCGCGGGCGGCTTCATTCATGCGCAGTCCTTCCAACACTCAAGGCTGGGTAAAGTAGCTCATACAAAGTAACACACGCATGCGCGGTCCCCTTAGGACGGACAGGCGATGGGGA
>DUQT01000128.1 GCA_012837655.1 Actinomyces sp.
GCCAATCGATATGAACGTAAATAGCTCCGGTGTCGGTGAGGAGTTCTCTCATAAGCACCAGACGAGGGATGAGCATCGCCAAATACGAGGCCGTTCCATCAGCCCATGTGTCCGAGTACGCGAACTGCTCCAGCACCGTCGGCTTCTGATCGATCGTCGTTCCCGGCAGTGTGATCTTCGTCCGGTAGTCAGCCTTGGAGTCGAAAGGCGGGTCGATGTAGATCAGATCAATCTTGCCTCGCAAGCTCGGCGTGCCCTCATCGCCAGCGAGGAGTGCGGCCATCGCGAGCAGGTTATCGCCGTAGATCAAACGATTGGGCGTATCAGCCGCGTCGGCACCGTCGTTACCCCAGAAGTTGAAGCCCCCGCGATCCTTCGACGGGATCACGAGCTCACGCGTCTGCAGACTGACGCGGTTCCGCCCCTCCAGTTGCTCGAGGATCTGTGCCGCTTGACGCTTACCCGCGGCGACGATGCCGGGTAGTTGCTCCAGTAGGGACTTGCTCATATCGATACACCTATTCCACTGCTACTTCTTACTCCCAGACGTAATCCCCGTCCTAAATTCGACCACGTCGCCATCCTGCATGACGTAGTCCTTACCTTCCAGGCGGAGCAAGCCTTCCGCGCGTGCTTCCGCGACGGAACCGGCCTTCACGAGGTCATCGTAAGAAATGATTTCTGCCTTAATGAAGCCGCGTTCAAAGTCGGTGTGGATAACTCCCGCCGCCTGAGGTGCCGTCCAACCCTTGTGGATAGTCCAGGCGCGCGCTTCCTTCTCTCCAGCCGTGAGGTAGGTCTGCAAACCAAGAGTGTCAAACCCGACTCGAGCCAACTTGTCGAGACCCGACTCTTCCTGTCCTACTTCGGACAACATCTCGCGAGCCTCGTCCTCATCCAATTCAACCAATTCAGCTTCAAACTGAGCGTCAAGGAAAACAGCGTCCGCGGGTGCGACGAGGTCGCGCAGTTCCTGCTGCTTAGCCTCGTCCTCCATACCTTCTGCGTCCATGTTGAAAACGTAAATGAACGGCTTCGCGGTCATCAGCTGGAACGACTTAACGATGTCAGGATCCAGACCGGCATCCTTCGCGCCGGCGGAAACGAGGACGCCACGCTCCAGCATGTCCATGCACGCCTGCGCAGTGGAAAGGTATTCGGCCTCGGTGCGCTTTGCGCGGACTTCCTTTTCCAGCTTCGGGATCTGGCGTTCGAGCGTCTGCATGTCGGCGAGGATGAGCTCCGTGGACACCGTTTCGATGTCATCCTTCGGAGAGACCTTGCCGTCAACGTGAACGACGTCCGGATCCTCAAACGCGCGAGTTACCTGGCAGATCGCGTCGGCTTCACGAATGTTTGCGAGGAACTGGTTGCCCAGCCCTTCTCCCTCTGACGCGCCGCGCACAATCCCCGCAATGTCGACGAAAGACACGGTTGCGGGAATAATTTTTTCCGAACCGAAAATGTCGGCAAGCACCTTGAGGCGCTCATCCGGCAACGGCACAACGCCGATGTTCGGTTCGATGGTCGCGAACGGGTAGTTCGCAGCCAGCACGGTCGCGCGAGTCAGCGCGTTGAACAAAGTCGACTTCCCAACATTCGGGAGTCCTGCAATACCAATCGTTAAAGCCACATGCCCAGTCTAGGACACAGAGTGGACGGAACTAATTCTTGCAGGCATGACCTCGGCCACGATGGCCGCTGCTTCGGGGTGTGCGGGGGCTGTACGCGCGGGGCGCGGCCGATCAACCGCAACAGCCATAACAACTCCTCCATGCGGGGGAACGCGCGGAGTGCGGGCCTGCGGCTCCAGCAGCTCGAGCACCGAGCACCGCCCTCCAAAATTACGATTCAGACCCAAAGTTCCCA
>DUQT01000129.1 GCA_012837655.1 Actinomyces sp.
ACGCTAACTAGACGCAGACACAACAAGGGGCCGTACAGAACCAAATGTTCTGTACGGCCCCTTTGTGTATTAGCTCTAGTTCAAGCCGTCAAGCACAGCCCTGGAGGAGGACAGGCCCAGGCGTGATGCGCCGGCCTCGACCATTGCAAGGGCGGTCTCAGCGTCGCGGATGCCACCGGAGGCCTTGACGCCCAGGCGGTCACCCACGGTCTCACGCATGAGCTTAACCGCGTGAACGGATGCGCCACCTGCCGGGTGGAAGCCCGTCGAGGTCTTCACGTAGTCTGCACCAGCGTTTTCGGATGCCTTGCAGCAAGCGACGATCTCCTCATCGGTCAGCAGTGCGGACTCGATGATGACCTTCAGCAAAGCACCTTCAGTTGCTTCACGCACGGCGCGAATGTCAGCCTCGACCTCGTCAAACTTGCCTTCCTTAACGAGCTTCAAGTTGACGACCATGTCGACTTCCTGCGCGCCCAGTTCAACGGACTGGCGAGCCTCCGCGGCCTTAACTTCGGACATGTGCGCGCCCGACGGGAAACCGCACACAACTGCGACTTTCAGGTCACCCGGGGTTTCAATCGGAAGCTGGTTTGGGGATACGCACACAGAGTAAGTTCCCAAAGCTGCGCCCTCTTCAATCAATGCCTGAACGTCTGCGGCGGTCGATTCGGGCTTGAGGAGGGTGTGGTCAATCATCTTTGCGAGTTCTTCGCGTTTCATATTTTTCCTATCAGTAATCGGGGATGAGGACCATGATGACCCGTTGCCAGAATCCGAACTCTGGTTCCTTGTCGCAACTGGTCGACTTTTCTAGGAAGCGTTTCCACGTCATGGTCCACTTTCGTCCCCTGGACGGTTCGAAAATGTCTATAAGGTTTCCACGTCCACGCGCTGATACGACGTGGCGTGGGATTTGATCTAGATGGCACAGTTTGCGTGGCAGATTCAGCGTTCCCCCACCCGTGTAAAAGACGACGTCGTGACCAGCGTCGAGGGCGGCGCGGGCCATCGGATACATGTCTTTTATCCACAGGTATCGGCGGTATTTCAGTCCAGTCGCGGAGTTCAGGAGGCTCTGTAACGCCCACGTCGAAGTCCCCCACTGTTTCGGCCAGTGAATGCCGGTGCGGGACGCGATGTCGTGGACGCGGGCCTGAACTTCCGTGACGGTTTCGGGAGGCAGGTCGCGGTATTTGGCGACCTGCTCCCGATGGTTCGCCGCCACGTGGCATGCAACTGCGATGCCACAGGAGTACGGCGTCGTCTGCGCGTGCATTACTGCGCGGTAATCCGATCGAGGATGACGGATTCGCGAGGCGTGGGCGCTTCATCGCTGATTTCGAAGGCGCCTTCCAAAGACTCCAATGCGCGCTCAAAACGCTGCGGCGTTGCCGTGTGAAGAGTCATGAGGGGCTGGCCCTTCTTGACCTTGTCACCCGGCTTCGCGTGAAGCTCGATACCGGCGACTTCCTGGACGGGATCGCCCTTCGAAGCGCGGCCTGCACCCAGTCGCCATGACGCTACGCCAACCGCGAGCGCGTCAAGCTTTGACAGGTATCCGTCCTCTTCTGCGATGACATCGTGCGTGTCCTTTGCGACGGGTAGCTCTGCATCCGGATCGCCGTCTTGCGCGACGATCATGCGGCGCCAGCGATCCATTGCACGTCCATCCTTGAGGGCGGCCTCAACGTCCGCATCTGGTTTGCCAGCGGCGGTTAGCATTTCGCGTGCGAGTGCTACGGTCAGCTCAACAACGTCCTCGGGGCCTCCGCCTGCAAGGACTTCCAGGGATTCGCGCACTTCGAGCGCGTTACCTACGGTACGGCCAAGCGGGGTGGACATGTCGGTCAGTAGCGCGGTTGTTTTCACGCCGTGATCGGTGCCCAGGTCGACCATTGTGCGAGCCAGCTCGCGCGCCTGATCAATGTCCTTCATGAACGCACCGGATCCGACCTTGACGTCTAGAACCAGTGAGTCAGTGCCCTCCGCGATCTTCTTCGACATGATTGAAGAAGAAATCAGCGGAATGCAGTCAACCGTTGAAGTGATGTCACGCAGTGCGTACAGCTTCTTATCTGCCGGAGCCAGGCCCGCTCCCGCCGCGCAAATCACGCAGCCGGGGCCGTCCAGGATCTCCATGATCTCGTCGTTTGACAGGTCTGCACGCCATCCCTTGATGGATTCCATCTTGTCGAGCGTGCCACCCGTGTGACCCAATCCGCGGCCAGAAAGCTGCGGCACCGCCACATCAAACGCGGCAACCAGCGGAGCTAGCGGCAACGTAATCTTGTCGCCCACTCCCCCGGTCGAATGCTTGTCAGCAGTTGGGCGAGACAGCTTGTCAAAGTCCATCGTCTCGCCAGAGTTGATCATCGCCTGCGTCCAGCGTGAAATCTCAGCGCGATTCATTCCCTTCAGGTAAATCGCCATCGCCAGAGCAGCCATCTGCTCATCGCCCACCACGCCGCGCGTGTAGGCATCAATCACCCAGTCAATTTCTTCCGGGGTTAAAACATTGCCATCTCGCTTGTGTCGGATGACATCTACAGCATCAAATTTTTCAGCCATTGGAACCCTCCTTAACTTCATCGAGGTCACTCGGGCCAAATGCGTCGGGCAACACCTGCGCCATCGTCTGAATTCCAGCGGGCATGTCTAGAAGCAGGTCGTTGCCTCCGTGTTCAAACAGTAGTTGGCGGCAGCGTCCACACGGCACGATCTTCGTGCCCTCCTTGTTGACGCACGTGAACGCGACCAGGCGTCCACCGCCACCGTTTATGAGGTCGGAAACAAGTCCACATTCCGCGCACAGCGTCACACCGTACCCGGCGTTCTCCACGTTACATCCCGACACGAATCTGCCGTCATCAACCAGTGCTGCAGCACCGACGGGATACTTCGAATATGGAGCGTAAGACCGCGTCGTAGCATCCACCGCGATCTCATGGAGCTTTTCCCAAACCTCTTCAGTGATTTCTTTACTCATAGTTTCACCTAAAGATTTCGCGTTGCCAGCCTCGCCCTCGACAATTTTCCGATTGAAAACAAGTCGACTTGTTTTGCAACGTTTGAAAATATTTCGATTTTCGAGGGCGATGCTGGCCAGCGGTATGCCGATAGCCCCAAGGGCGCGGGGCTATCGGATCGGGGTTTACGGATACGGTTTGCCTTCTGCGGCGGGAGCACGAACGGATCCCACGAAGCCAGCAACAGCCAGGATCGTGATGATGTACGGGATCATGAGCAGGAACTCCGACGGTACGGACGAGCCGACTGCCTGCATGGTTGCACCCAGGTTGGTTGCAAAACCAAACAGCAGGGCCGCGCCGAACGCGCCCTTCGGGTTCCAGCGTCCCAGAATCATTGCTGCCAGGGCGATAAAGCCATTGCCTGCAGCCATGTCCTTCGAGAACGCGAGTCCCTGACGCCACTTTCATTATTTGC
>DUQT01000130.1 GCA_012837655.1 Actinomyces sp.
CAGAAGGCGGCGACTACGAGATCGTCATCCAAAATCACTTCACCCCAGCCACGTCCTCGTAAATCAATAAATCCGCGATTTTACAAACCAGGAAACGCGTTCCCGAAAAGGCGCGTTGCCTGAAAACAAGAAATAAACGTTCTTACAAATCGGGAATAACGCACTTGGGAACCAAAATTTTGATTCTCGAGGGCGGAAATTCGCGCGGCAATCTGGCCTGCGAAAACGCGAAACTATGCGCTAGTAGCTGAATTGTGACCGGTAAGTGGCCAACAGGTGTCTTTTCAGTACAAAGCGAGCGTAGTTGCTCTGGCGAATTCGAGGAATGGACAGCATCTCGATAAACTGGCCCCGATGTTCAACTCGCTTGAACCGATTGGTTCTGCGAGTCTGTTCACTTTGGAAGGATTGTTCATGACCCACGACTTCAAGAGCGGATCAGCTGGACAGGTTCGCGCTGTCTCGGGCCGCCCTCCCGCAACTTCAACACCTATGGAGTTCTGGCAGGGCCTCTCTGCATCAGTGGTAGACCAGATTGCTGACAACTGGCACGCAACTTCAGAAAAGTACCGCAAGGGCAGGCGCCAGCACTACTTTTCCGCCGAATTCCTGATGGGCCGCGCGCTCCTCAACAACCTCCTGAACCTCGGACTCGTTGATGAAGCCAAAGAAACTGCTGAATCTTTCGGACAGGACCTCAGCAACGTCCTCGAACAGGAACCGGACGCCGCTCTTGGTAACGGTGGCCTCGGACGTCTAGCTGCCTGCTTCCTTGACTCCTGCGCAACGCAGGATCTGCCGGCAGTTGGCTACGGAATCCTCTACCGCTACGGCCTGTTCAAGCAGGTTTTCGACAACGGATTCCAGACCGAGCACCCTGACTCCTGGATGGAGGAAGGCTACCCGCTAGTCATTCGCCGCGAGGAAGAACAACTTCGTGTCACCTACGGCGACCTGCAGGTTCGCGCCATTCCTTACGACATGCCGATCACCGGCTACGGCACCGACAACGTTGGAACCCTGCGCCTATGGAAGGCCGAACCGATTGAAGAGTTCGACTACGACGCCTTCAACTCACAGCGCTTCACTGACGCGATCGTTGATCGTGAACGCACCAACGACATTTCGCGCGTCCTGTACCCGAACGACACGACCTACGAGGGTAAGGTCCTGCGCGTACGCCAGCAGTACTTCTTCGTTTCCGCATCCCTGCAGGAAATCGTAAAGAACCACATCGATGTTCACGGCGACCTTTCAACGTTCGCCGAATACAACTCGGTGCAGCTAAACGACACCCACCCGGTTCTGGCTATTCCAGAACTCATGCGTCTACTCATGGACGAAAACGATTTGGGCTGGGAAGAGGCTTGGGACATTGTTTCCAACACCTTCGCCTACACCAACCACACCGTTTTGGCTGAAGCCCTGGAAACCTGGGAAATCTCCATCTTTGACCGCCTGTTCCCGCGCGTCATGGAAATCGTTTGGGAAATCGATCGTCGTTTCCGCCTTGAAATGGAAGAGCGCGGCCTGGACGAAGGTCGAATCAACTACATGGCCCCAGTGTCCAACGGGCTGGTTCACATGGCTTGGATCGCCTGCTACGCCGCGTACTCGATCAACGGTGTTGCCGCGCTACACACCGAGATTATTAAGCGTGAAACGCTCGGCGAATGGCACGAAATCTGGCCTGAGAAGTTCAACAATAAGACGAACGGTGTGACACCTCGTCGCTGGTTGAACCAGTGCAACCCGCGCCTCGCGCAGCTACTCAATGAAGTAACTGGATCCGACGCATGGGTTCGCGACCTCGACATCCTAAAGGACTATGTCGACGCTGGAACGGACGAAATCTACGATCGTCTAAACGAAATCAAGCACGCCAACAAGGTCGACTTCGCTGACTGGATCAAGGACCGTCAGGGCATCGAGATCAACCCCGACGCGATCTTTGACGTTCAGATCAAGCGCCT
This sequence comes from Actinomyces sp., assembly GCA_012837655.1. GTDB lineage: Bacteria > Actinomycetota > Actinomycetes > Actinomycetales > Actinomycetaceae > Gleimia. Next base: position 1,974 of record DUQT01000130.1, read on the forward strand.
ACACGAGTACAAGCGTCAGCTACTAAACATCATGTACGTGCTGGACCTGTACTTCCGCATTAAGGAAGATCCCAAGGCTGACATTCCGCCGCGCGTATTCATTTTCGGCGCTAAGGCAGCTCCGGGTTACGTTCGCGCAAAGGCCATCATCAAGCTGATCAACGAGGTCGGCCGCATGGTCAACAACGACGAGGACGTAAACAAGATCATCAAGGTCGTGTTCGTGGAGAACTACAACGTTTCCCCGGCTGAGAAGATCATTCCCGCAGCAGATGTTTCAGAGCAGATTTCAACTGCGGGCAAGGAAGCTTCCGGTACTTCGAACATGAAGTTCATGATGAACGGCGCGCTAACCCTGGGCACGCTCGACGGCGCAAACGTTGAGATTGTTGACTCTGTTGGCTACGACAACGCTTACATCTTCGGTGCTCGTGAAGAGGAGCTCCCCGAGCTTCGCAAGGGTTACGACCCGCGCCACCAGTACGAGACCGTTCCTGGCCTACGCCGCGTCCTCGACGCCTTCACTGACGGCACCTTGGACGATGGCGGAACGGGCATGTTCCACGACCTGCGCTGGTCACTACTGAACTCGAACGGACACGAGCCGGCAGACATGTACTACCTGCTCGGCGACTTCGAGGACTACCGCAAGGTCCGCGACCAGATGGCTGAAGATTACGCTGACCGTCGCAACTGGGCGAAGATGACCTGGAAGAACATCACCGAATCCGGGCGCTTCTCCTCAGACCGCACGATCCGCGACTACGCCGAAGAAGTCTGGAAGATCGAACCGACCGCGATCTAAACTTCTGGCAGCTGCGACCTGGTGTGAGCTCAATGCAAACGCCCGGCTGCGGCCTGGCTTGGATTTCATCCGACCCCTGCCCACGGCTAGTTTGGATTCAATCTAACCACTTAGAGTGACGTTGAGGCTCCCAACCCATTGCGGGTTGGGAGCCTCAACTTGTTATTGCGCTGACTTCAAGACTCGTGGTTTGTTCGTGGCTCTGAGTCTTGGAGTCCAGCTTGTAACTGCCGTGGCCAGCCACTTCACGCTAGCTAACGATCAGGAATACTCCCGTGGTTAGAAGGAAGCCGACCAGGCTGAAGATCGTTGTTAGAACGGTCCAGCTCTTGATGCCGTCCTTCACAGTTAGACCAAGGTACTTCGTGACGATCCAGAACCCCGAGTCGTTAATGTGGGACAGCCCCAGACCACCAAAGCACATGGCAACCGTTACCAACGTGGACTGCAGCGGCGTGTAGCCAGCAGCCGTGATCGGTGCCGCGAGCAGACCGGCCGAAGTCAGAATCGCAACGGTTGCGGAACCCTGCGATGCGCGCAGTGCCAGGGCGATCACGTATCCCATCACGATGATTGGAATGTGCGTGGCGACCAGCGCGTCAGCAAGTGCATCACCAATTCCGGACTTAACCAGGACGTTCGCAAAGACACCACCTGCGCCAGTCACGAAGACGATTACAGCAACTGCAGGCAGTGCAGAATCGAGGACGGAGCCACGCTTTTCCAGGCTCCACTTCTGCTGGTGGCCGATCACCAAGTAGGCAACTATGACAGCAACCAGCAGGGCGAAGGCGGAGGCTCCGACAAACGAGAAGATGTCGTGGGCTCGACTCTCAGCTTCTGTCTGCATCGTTCCCACAGTGCCAATCATGATCTGAATGATTGGAAGTAGGATCAACGCGGTAACAGTCAATGCGCTGGGAGCCTTGATCTTCTCAGCTACGGAAGTACCAGTTCCTCCACTCACTACCTCGCGGTCCAGGAACTCCGTTGCGGGGCTTGGACCCATCTTGATCTTGTCAGTCTTGATGAGCTTGGCTGCGTAGAATCCGATCAGGCCGGTGATTGCTGTGATTGGCAGTGCCACCATGATCATTCGGCCGGGATCTACTCCCAGGATTTCTGCCGCGGCAACTGGGCCCGGATGGGGCGGAACGGCAACGTGGACCGTTAGCATAACGGCACCCACAGGCAGGCCGATCTTCAAAGGATTGATGTTTGCGACCTTCGCAAATCCGAACACGATCGGCGCCAGGATGATGAATCCAACGTCAAAGAACACTGGAATACCAAGGATGAACGCGGCAATAGTTACCGCACCAATCACGCGGGTAGTTCCAAGTTTTTGAGTGAAGTAGGTTGCCAGTGATTCCGCGCCACCAGCCTCTTCAATGACCTTGCCCAGCATTGCGCCCAAACCGACGATGATCATCACGTTTCCGAGGGTCTTACCCATGCCCTCAACCATCGTTGGAACAACTTCGCCGATGGGGACGCCCGTCGCTAATGCGGTTCCCAGTGCAACCAGGAGCAGGCCCACAAACGCAGACATCTTCACCTTGATAACAAGGAAAAGAAGAACTGCAACCGCAATCGCGGCAATAAATAAGAGCATTCCGGCCGACATGTTAGGCCTCCGGAGCGACTACGCGGATAACAGAGGAATCATCCTTCGCGGCCATGCCCTGCGCTACACCAATGAGGTATTCCTGCTGTGCAGCTGCCGCAACTGGAACAGCCAGACCTACGGCCTTAGCTGCGTCAGTAACGATCCCCATGTCCTTGACGAAAATGTCGAGGCGAGACTTGACCTCCACGTCCTCATCGTCGTAGGCACGAAGCATGCGCTCACCACGGTCGCCAAGCATGAACGAAGCCGCAGCGCCAGACATTAGGGCGCGCAGTGCCTGGGGAACATCAAGCTCAAGCTTCCGAGCCAAAGCAAGCGCCTCACCAGCCGCCGCAATGTGAACGCCACACAGTAGCTGATTGACGGTCTTCATGGCCTGTCCCTTGCCGGCTGAATCGCCAACATTTACCAGGGTGCCAGCCATGGCCTCAAGCACTGGAAGTGCTCGCTCGTACACCTCGGGCAGTGCGCCGACCACAACCAGCAGGTCACCTTCACCAGCGCGGACAGGTCCACCGGACACAGGTGCATCGACGAGGCCGAGTCCCTTCTCCTTCAGAGGAGCTTCTGCATTTGCTGCTACCTCAACGCCAACGGTGGAGGTCAAGATGATGGTGGCGCCCTCCTCAAGGACTTCCACAACTCCGTCCTCGCCGTATAGGGCAGTGTCTAGCTGTTCCTGGTTGCGGACTGCCAGTACAACAAAATCTGCGCCCTCGGCGGCCTTTCGTGCGCTGGGCTCGGCTTGAATACCCGCATCGGATGCGAGCTTCGCCCTCTCGTCGACGGGATCGAATCCGGTAACTTCAAAGTCTTTGCTTAGGTTAGTGGCGATAGGTAGGCCCATCGCTCCGAGTCCGAGGACGGCAATCTTTTTCGACATGTTGATCTCCTTTGATCCTTAAAGAGTTAGTTGGAAAGTTTCTTGGCAACCGCAGTCAGTGAGGTTTCATCGCCTACGTTTCCTGCGAACACGATGTAGGGGATGCCGCGGGCGGGTTCGTTTTCACCACTCCACAGCGAGACAATGCCGGGAAGCATGGGGCCAATCACGGTTGCGCGCCTGATGCCAAGGCCCTTGGAAGCAACATCGCTTGACGTAATTCCGCCCTTGGCAATCACGAATCGAGGCGTGACCTGCCCGACGATTCCGCGGACGACGTCGACAACGGCGGCGGAAACTCGGCGCGAAATTTCGAGTGAAGAAGCGCCGTCGTGCCCCCGCACCAGTTTGCGAGACGTCCGGATAACGACGTGGTCGTTAGCGAGACCGGAAACGGCGTTCTCAACGATTTCGGAAATGTGGGAATCCCTGGTTTCGTCATCGAGGATCTTCTGGACGTCGATCTCGTATTCCGCGAGTTTGAGGTTGTCGCGCAGATTGTTCAGCTGGCGCGTCGTGAGGTCCACGTGGCTTCCAATGACGATGAGTCCGCCCTTAACGGTTTCGCGACCCTGCCTGGACTTTTCAATCTCGTCAGTGTTTAGAGGAGCCTTTGGATCCTGCCCGATTCGCGCCCTAACAAATGGAGGGCCAACCCGGTAGAGGAACTTCGACCCGGCCTCTTCAGCCTTATTGAGGGCGAGTGCAAGAATCCGGAGGTCATCTTCTGTCACGGAATCACAGATAATGGGCTGCCTGTTGGTCGCACTGCGCAACTTTTCGACAACTGCTTCAAGATCCGTGCGAAGCTCGGTCAGGTCAATCGAAATTACCTGGTCAGCCTTAACTGCGCCCTCGGTCTTTTCTTCGATCCATTCAGACAGGTC
>DUQT01000131.1 GCA_012837655.1 Actinomyces sp.
AGCCGTCGGCTCCGGCGAACTAGGAATCTTGCAGATAGGTCCCCACGTTTCCCAGCTTGAATGCTGCAGAAGTTGGGAAACGCGGGGCTTTTGTATGCATAGAACAATGATTTGGATGCGGCGACCGGACAGGCTGTGGGCAGGGCATCTGTACACGATGAGGGTGGGGCGCCTGCGCACGATAAGTACGAAGCGACTTGGGCGCTAAGTCCCTAAAAACGGGATTTATTGCCCACGTCTCAATTTCTTAAATTTGGCGTATTTTTTAACGCCACTTAGGTTACACTTGTCGGACGACAGATGTTCTACATTCTGTTTTCCCACACAATAGGAGAAGTATGTTTTCAAAGGTGAAGACTACGGCTATTGGCGCCTCATTGTGCGCGGTAGCCATTGGCCTGGCCGGCGTGGGCCAGGCGGTCGCAGCGCCGCCGGTGGAGGCGCTGAAAGATGAACAGCCAATTGCAACCGCAAACGTCGGAGGATTCCCGAACTACCGCATTCCTGCAATCATTCAGCTGGAAAACGGGGATGTTCTGATCTCCTACGATGGGCGCCCCACTGGCACTGATAGCCCAGGGCCTAACAGTATTTTGCAGAGGCGTTCAACCGATGGTGGTAATACGTGGGCAGAGCAGACCTACATCCACCAGGGTAAGACTGAGCGGCCTATCGAAGGCTACTCTGATCCGTCCTACGTCTACGATGAGGAAGCGGGTCGACTCTTCAACTTCCACGTGTTCTCAAAGGACACCGGATTTTGGAATTCAGCGGTAGGCAACGATGACGCAGACCGAAATGTCATGAGTGCCGAAGTTTCCATGTCGGAAGACAATGGCAACACCTGGACGCATAAGCTGATCACCAAAATTGTGAAGCCTGCAGAAGTGCGTGCAGAGTTTGCCACGTCAGGACATGGAATCCAGATCAAGAATGGACCGTACAAGGGTCGCCTGGTCCAGCAGTTTGCTGGCAAGTTTGTTGACAATTCAGTCCGTGCGTACTCGGTGTACTCCGATGACCATGGGGAAACCTGGCACATGGGCCAGCCTGTTGGCACCAGGATGGATGAGAACAAGGTCGTGAACTTTCCGATGGCCGCCTGATGATGAACTCGCGCATCCACGACAATGATCTGGGACGTTGGGTTAGCTATTCCGACAACGGTGGCGAATCATGGTCAACTCCTGTTATCGACCCAACGCTACTCGATCCGCGCAATAATGCCTCCATTATTCGCATGAACCCGGATGTTTTTGATGGTTCTAGGGCGTCCAAGGAACTCCTCTTCTCTAACGCGAACAGTTCAGTGCGTAACAACGGTAGCGTGCGTTACTCCTGTGATGACGGCGTGACGTGGCCTGTCGTTAAGACCTACCAGACTGGGCCAACCTCTTACTCAGATTTGGTTGCGCTACAGGATGGAACCTTTGGACTCGTTTACGAAGGTGCCAACAGCCAGATCCGTTACGGCACGTTTGATGAAGACTGGCTGAAGCCCTTCTGTGTGGCCTTCCCTGATGAGAAGAACGTTAGGGGAGTTGCGGGAGAAACGAGCGATATTACTGTCACGGTTCGAAATGATGATGACAAGGAACTTCCCGCCGGAACTGCAACGATTGACTTCTCCCGAAACGGCATCAGTGCCGAACCTGTAGAGGTTGCCGCTCTTGCGCCGGGTGAATCTGCAGACATTACGCTAGCTCTCAAGATCGATTAGTCTGTTCCTCGCGGTACTGTTCGCGGCGACGTAGTGGTCAATGCTGGTGAATACCGAGTTCGCGGTGATCTCATCATCGATGTATCAAGTGAAGTTGGACCTGTCCTAAGCTTCACTGTTCGTCCTACCATGACCGGGCCTACTCGCAATGTTGTTGAAAACCCGTACCAGGTTGGCGAAAAACTTCCCTATACCTTCCGCGTTGATTCAAGCTCTCCGGTAGTTACGACTACAACGCCGATCGAGGGACCAGGATTCAATCCACTAGTTCCTGAAGGCCCCGGCAACTGCCGTTGGAGGAATCTACCAGCCAATGATGGATACAACTGCACTACGCCCGTGTACACCATCAGTGAAACGGACGTTGAAAATGGTTTCGCTCAGCCCATTACTGTGTGGCAGATCAGCTCCAACGTTCCGGAATATGAGACCGTCACCAAGACTGTAGTTCCAAACCTGATCGAACTAAAGAAGCGTGAGCCGGCTCTAACTGCTGAGCGCACCTTCGAAATCGTCGACGAAAACGGTGAACCTGTGGGCGAGGCTCCGGCAGACGTGCCCAGGTTCTTGAAGACAACAGTTACTGCTACTAACACGGGTAACGTTGCGCTAACCGAGGTTGGAGATAACTCCGCCCGTGTACTCGCTGGTGAAAGCGTCAGCTGGACCACCGCTAAGCCACTGAGCCAATCCACCGTGGAGAGCGGTCAAACGTTGGCTTGGCCTCTGACGGTGACGGGCAAGAATGGTCCGGACCTGGTAGCAGAGACCTACCTTGATCTTGAGCTCGTCGAAATCCCGGTTTCAGAGCCT
>DUQT01000132.1 GCA_012837655.1 Actinomyces sp.
CTCGGTCACGGTTGATGGGGAAGAAGTCAAGCCTAATGATGAAGGCAAGTACGTCTACCCCTACGGTAAGACCATCATCGTGACAGCTACCCCGGCAGAGGGCTACACGTTCTCTGATGACGCTCAAACCGAGTGGTCCTGGACCGCAATGCTTGCAGGGGAATGTGAACCTTCGACACCGACCACTCCCAGCGAGCCCGGTGAGTCAGGTAAGCCTAGTCAGCCGGGTAAGCCTGGCAAGCCAAGCCTGCCAAAGACCGGTGTTTCAACGGCAGGGCTACTGCTGCTGATGTCGGGTCTTGGCGCTGCGGGTATCACGGCTACCAGGATCTCGCGTTCAAAGCGTAGCTAGTCCCAAGTATTAGTTAGTGCTTCAAGGCGTGACCAACGCCCGAAGTGCGTGGCTAACACATGACTAGCTGAGCCGAGAGCAGAGCTAGCACGTGACTAGCTGAGCTGAAAGCAAGGCTAACTCTCAACAGATTGGGGGAGTGAAGGCTGAATTAACAGCCTTCACTCCCTCTTTCAATTGGTTGTCCGGCTAGTTGGTACAGTGGATGCGTGCAAGAAACAGGGAATCAGTGGCTTATCGTCGGCCTGGGAAATCCGGGGGCGAAGTACGCGAATAATCGTCACAACATCGGGCATATTGTTATATCCGCGATCGCGCAGGAAAATAATGTCTCATTTTCAAGGCACCGCGCAGGAGCTCAAGTGGCGAACGTTCGCATTGGCATGCTCCCAGGTGGCAGGCCCGGACCAGCGGCAACTATTGCGTATCTCGATTCCTACATGAATGTCTCGGGTGGACCGGTTTCGAAGCTGATGAAGTTTTACAACGTTGACCCTGACCACCTGCTGGTTGTTCACGATGAACTCGACCTCGCAGAACATGATCTTCGCCTGAAGCGGGGCGGTGGCGAAGGCGGTCACAACGGCCTAAAGTCGATCTCGCAAATGATCGGCACGCGCGACTACAACCGTTTGCGAGTTGGTGTCGGACGCCCTCCGGGACGAATGGATCCCGCCGCGTTCGTACTGGCAGACTTCCCGAAAAAGGACTTGGACGAATGGGCCGTCACTGTCCGCGAAGCCGTTGAAGCAGTCGAGGACGTCGTCACCCTCGGCTTTGCTGAAGCACAGAAAAAACTGCACACGAAGTAGATTCCGCCCCGACTCCCTGCAGGCGGTTCGCATAACTAGGAGTATTTGTTGAAAAAACTTCGCGGCCTACTCGATGCCTTTGTTGGTGATGAGGCTGTTCAAACGGCTGTATCTTCACTCAACGGCGGGCTTAGCCCAACGATTGTGGTGTCGCAGGGCGCGTGGGCGCCACTGCTCGCAATGGCGGCGAAAGCGGAAGATTCTAAACCCCTAGTAGTCGTCACCGCGACGGGCCGCGATGGTGAATCTTTAGCGCGACACCTGCGCAACTACATTGATGGAGTCGAGGTCCTTCCCAGTTGGGAAACCCTGCCGCACGAGCGGCTCAGCCCGCAGCGCGACACCATGGCGCGTCGAGTCGCAGTTATGCGCCGACTCGCTCACCCCGAAGGTGAAATCGGGTCCCGCATGGGGCCGATCCGCGTCCTGATCGTCCCGCTTCGCGCCTTCCTGCAACCAATCATCGGAGGGCTCGGCGACCTCGAACCACTGCGCCTAAAAGTCGGCAACGTCGTCGACCTGGAAAACCTTGTCGATCGCTTGGCGAACCTCGGATACGAGCGCACCGAAGTCGTCCACAAACGTGGCGAAATGGCGGTGCGCGGCGGAATTTTAGACGTGTTCGCACCCATCGACCCGCATCCAATTCGCGTGGAACTTTTCGGCGACGAGGTCGATGATATCCGCTACTTCTCAGTATCGGACCAGCGCACAGTTGGCGAAGCCGAAGATGGTCTGTGGGCGCCGGCGGCACGCGAACTCCTGCTCACTGAAGAAGTGCGCGAGCGCGCCTCCAAGATCATTGACAAGCTTCCCGGTGCGGGCCAGATGCTGGAACTCATCTCTGAAGGCATCACTGTTGAAGGAATGGAGTCGCTCAGCCCCGTCCTCGTGGATCATATGGACACGATTTTGGACCTTGTTGACGCGGATTCCGAGGTCGTAATTGTGGAACCGCAGCGGGTCGAATCGCGCACGGACGACCTGGTTGCGACCACGCAGGAATTCCTTGAAGCCGCGTGGACCGGCGCTGCCGCGGGTGGGGAAATTCCGATTCAGGCGGGGCGGGCGTCCTTCAAGACACTCGCGGAAATGCGCGCGATTGCAAAGGAAAAGGGTTACGGCTGGGCGCAGTTCACGACCTTGCCGTCAATGGATTTGGCGGACGCGATCGCGGAATCTGGATCGCAGCACGGGCCGGTTGTCGCGTCGCACACGCTCATGCAGATCGGCAGTCGGGACGTTCAGCCATACCGTGGAAAGATTGACGAGGCCGTTGCTGACTTGCGCGGTTTGCAAAAGGACGGGTGGAGGCTCGTTGTAACTACGCGCGGTCCGGGACCGGCGAAGCGCATTGCGGACGTCTTGAATCAGGAGTTCGTGCCCGCGCGGATTGTGGAGCAGCTGGATGAGGCGCCGGATTCGGATGTCGTCCAGGTGCTCGCGGCTGATGCGGGGCCGGGGTTTGTTGCGGAGCATTTGCAACTCGGTGTCATAACGGAGACCGACCTGACTGGGCGTGCTGGGCCGTCGACTGCGGAAATGCGGAAGATGCCGGCGCGGCGCCGCAAGGGCGTTGACCCGCTGACTTTGAAGAAGGGCGACCTGGTCGTCCACGAACAGCACGGTATCGGCAAGTTCTTGGAGATGGTTTCGCGAACTATGGGGCGCGGTGCCGAAGCGGTTACGCGCGACTACCTGCTGATCGAATACGCGCCGACGCGGCGCGGCCAGCCTGGCGACAAACTGTATGTTCCAACCGACCAGTTGGATCAGGTTTCGAAGTATTCGGGGTCTGACCAGCCGAAGCTGTCAAAAATGGGTGGCGCTGAGTGGCAGAAAACGAAGGCGAAGGCCCGCAAGGCAGTCAAGGAAATCGCGGGTGAGCTGGTGCGCCTTTACGCCGCGAGGCAGTCAACGAAGGGACACGCGTATTCCCCGGATACTCCCTGGCAGCGCGAACTGGAGGATGCCTTCCCCTACGTTGAAACGCCCGACCAGTTGGTAACTATCGACGAGGTCAAAGCCGACATGGAGAAAACCGTCCCCATGGACCGGCTCCTGTGCGGCGACGTTGGGTATGGAAAGACCGAGATCGCGGTTCGCGCCGCGTTCAAGGCCGTGCAAGACGGCAAGCAGGTCGCCATCCTCGTCCCCACCACGCTGCTGGTGCAGCAGCACCAGGAAACCTTCCAGGAACGCTACGCAGGTTTTCCCGTCGAGGTCGCAGCTCTATCCCGCTTTTCCACAAAGGCTGAGGCTGAAGATATTCGCAAGCGGCTCCTAAGCGGAGGGGTGGACATTGTTATTGGTACGCACTCCCTGCTGACAGGAACGGTGCGGTTTAAGGACCTCGGTCTGGTGATTATCGATGAGGAACAGCGCTTCGGTGTTGAACACAAGGAAACCTTGAAGCAGCTGCGCACGGACGTGGACGTGCTGTCGATGTCGGCAACACCAATCCCGCGCACACTGGAAATGGCTGTAACCGGAATCCGGGAGATGTCCCTTCTGGCAACTCCGCCCGAGGAACGCCAACCCATCCTGACCTTCGTTGGTGCCTACACGGATGAACAGGTTTCCGCCGCGATCAAGCGCGAACTACTCCGCGACGGCCAGGTGTTCTACATCCACAACCGCGTGGAAGACATCAACAAGGTCGCAGCCCACGTCCAGGAACTCGTTCCCGAAGCGCGCGTCGCAATCGCACACGGCAAACTCAGCGAGACCGAGCTTGAGCGCGTCATCGTTGACTTCTGGAACCGCGAGTTCGACGTCCTCGTATGTACGACTATTGTTGAGACCGGTTTGGATATTTCCAACGCGAACACCCTGATCGTTGACCGCGCGGACGCTATGGGACTGGCGCAACTTCACCAGTTGCGAGGTCGCGTCGGCCGTGGCCGTGACCGCGGCTACGCCTACTTCCTCTATCCGGGCGACAAGGTCCTGACCGAAACGGCGCACGAGCGCCTCACCACGATCGCGGCGAACACCGACCTCGGGGCTGGAATTGCTGTTGCGCAAAAGGATCTTGAAATCCGCGGCGCCGGTAACCTGCTGGGCGGCGAACAGTCTGGACACATCGCGGGAGTCGGATTCGACCTCTATGTACGCATGGTCGCAGACGCGGTCGCAACGTACCGAGACGGCGAAAAACCAGTCCGCGAAGAAATGCGCATCGAAATTCCCGTCGACGCACACATCCCCACCGCCTACATTGACGGGGAACAGCTACGTCTTGAAACGTACGCAAAAATTGCGGCACTTCAAACGCCTGAGGACGCGGCTGACATTCGCGAAGAACTAACCGACCGGTACGGGCCGCTTCCCGAACAGCTACTGCTGCTATTTGCTTTGGCGGGACTGCGAGAACAGGCGCGAAGCCTTGGCGTGAAAGAGATCGTCGCGCAGGGGAAGTTCATCCGCTTCTCCCCGGTTGAGCTCGGAGACGCGCAGGCCATGCGGGTCAGGCGACTGTACCCGGGGTCGATCATTAAAACAGCGGTCAGAAGCGTCCTCGTGCCCGCCCCGAAATCGAAAAAACTTGGTGGACCCGCCATTGTCGACCAAGAACTAATCGACTGGGTCGAGAACTTCTTGACAACAATTGTTGACTATTCTGCGAAAACGGCGGATAACCAGTGACGTCCGGCAAGAATTTAATGATCAAGACAGCGTAGAATCACAACTAGAAAGTCATAACTGAAAGGAAGCGGAACCGTGACGGTAAAGTCCACCTGGAAACGACTGGCTGCAGGGGCCACGGGCCTTGCGTTGGCACTCGGATTGAGCGCCTGCTCAGCGCAACCCGGCGTTGCACTAAACGTAAACGGCGTAACCTACACCGAAGATGAAGTAAGCCAGGCCGCGGACCAGATCAGCGAACTCAGCGGACAGACGTTCCCCCTTGCAGGCGTTGCGTACATGCTTGCGCAGGAACCCGCACTACGCGAGGTCGCTAACGCCAACGGGATCGACTTCTCAGAGGCCGACGCTCGCAAGGCAATGGCATCCGTTGAAGAGCAAACCGGAGTTCCGGTCAGCGACGCCGCCGTGACCGTTGTCCGCGCGAACCAGCTGTACTACCTGCTCAGCCAGTCACTGAACCCGGAAGTTGCCATCGCGATGATTCAAGAATCAATGGCTGATATGGACATTGAATACAATCCCCGCTACGGCGAACTTGGCGCCGACAACGGCATCTTCTCGCCGCAACTCGAAGGAGTCTTGGACCTGTCCGAGCAGCAGTGATGCTTGGCGGGGCCTGCGCCCTGGACATGACGGGGCTTGTGTCCTGTTCTTGGCGGGGCCTGCGCCCTGGAGATGACGGGGCTTGCGTCTTGTTCTTGGCGGGGCCTGCATCCGGCAACGGTTCCGGTTACGCCTGGTTGCCAGCTGGTTAAAGTTGTGGTCTCACCTGGTTAAAACCTGTGAGAGACCTTGTGATTTAGGTAAATAACTATTCGATTTAAGGTAAATCGTACTACCCTTAGTAATAGTCAAAGACATTGCCAACCTATAGAAGGAGAAAAACGTGGCACACATTGACGCCATTGGCGCACGTGAGATTCTTGACTCTCGCGGTAACCCGACCATTGAAGTTGAAGTTCTTCTGGAAGACGGAACCGTTTCGCGCGCCGCTGTTCCCTCGGGCGCATCGACTGGTGCATTTGAGGCCGTCGAACGCCGCGATGGCGATAAGGACCGTTACTTCGGCAAGGGCGTCACTGACGCGGTCGAAGCTGTCACCCAGACGATTGCACCTGAACTGATCGACGAGGACGCTACTGAGCAGCGTCGTATCGATGAGGCCATGATCGACCTGGATGGAACCGACAACAAGGGCAAGCTTGGCGCAAACGCCATCCTCGGTGTTTCGCTTGCAGTTGCTAAGGCCGCAGCAGAGTCCGCTGGCCTGCCGCTGTACCGCTACCTCGGCGGCCCGAACGCACACGTCCTTCCGGTACCGATGATGAACATCCTCAACGGTGGCTCCCACGCGGACACCAACGTTGACATCCAGGAGTTCATGATCGCCCCGATTGGCGCATCCACCTTCCGCGAGGCCCTGCAGTGGGGCGCAGAGGTCTACCACGTCCTCAAGGACGTCATCAAGGGCCGTGGCCTGTCCACCGGTCTTGGCGATGAGGGCGGCTTCGCTCCGTCGCTTGACTCCAACGCTGCAGCACTTGACCTGATCATGGAAGCAATCGAAAAGGCTGGCTACAAGCCGGGCAAGGACGTTGCACTCGCACTTGACGTTGCATCCACTGAGTTCTTTGCCGATGGCAAGTACCAGTTCGAGGGCGAAGCTCGCGACACCCAGTTCCTGGTCAACTACTACGAGAAGCTCATTGCTGACTACCCGCTAGTCTCCATTGAGGACCCGCTATCAGAAGATGAGTGGGACGACTGGATTGCACTGACCGCCGCTATTGGCGACCGCGTCCAGCTGGTTGGTGACGACCTGTTCGTAACGAACCCGGCTCGCCTCCAGCGCGGTATTGAGCAGAAGGCTGCTAACGCCCTGCTCGTAAAGGTAAACCAGATTGGTACCCTCACCGAGACCCTCGACGCTGTTGAGGCATCTCACCGCCACGGCTTCGCAACGATGACCTCGCACCGTTCAGGCGAGACCGAGGACACCACCATTGCTGACCTTGCAGTTGCAACCAACTCCGGTCAGATCAAGACTGGTGCACCGGCACGTTCTGAGCGCGTTGCCAAGTACAACCAGCTACTCCGCATTGAGGAAGAGCTCGACGCCGCCGCAGTCTACGCCGGTGCCGCAGCATTCCCGCGCAGCAAGTTCTAACAGTAGCTGACAGCTCTTTGGGGAGCTAACAAGCAATAGGGAAACGGGGCCTTCGGGCCCCGTTTTCTGTGCGTTGTAGTGTGTGCGGCTTTGTGTGGATGCGGAGGTCTTCGGGCCCCGTTTTCTGTGCGCTGTAGTGTGTGCGCCGTAGCGTTGCCGCTTGTTAGGGGCAGCGCCCAGCTGCGCCCTCGAGAATCATTTTTGGAAAACGAATTTGGATGGTCGATGTCGCGACGCGCTCGGCGAGCGTTTGGGCAAGTTGGCCTCTGGTTTGTAAGACTAGGAATATGTTGGATCGCAAGAAGGGAGTGCGCCGACCGGGCGCGCCTAAGACCCCGCACCCGAAGCCGAATCCGGCGGTGCGTGGTGCTCGGGGTGGGCAAACTGCGCGCAATCGGCCGCCTGCGACGAAGCGAGAGCGACCAAAACCGGTGAACCGGCCGCAGACTCGCCAGGAGAAAAGTGTTTCCCTAAAGGCGTTCGCGATCACGCTTACGTTGGTGATTGGTTTGCTGGGGATCTCGCAGCCATTGCATCAGTGGTGGGCACAGCAGCGCGAATACAAGGCGATCCTGTATCAGATTGAACAAGCGAAGAAAACCAACGCGGAGCTTCAACAAGAGCTTGATCGTTGGAGCGATAAGTCCTACGTGGCGTCGCAGGCGCGCGCTAGATTACACTACGTTCAGCCGGGGGAGACTCAATATCAAGTGATTGATCCTCCCGGTGGGAACGAGGGCATGGCAACCGCGGAACCCGTCCAGAAGGAAGGTCCACCGCGGCCATGGTTCCTGGTCATCGCTGACACAGTTGACGCGGCCGATGACCCCGACCCCGTGATAAAGCTTGATCCGACAGTACGAATTGAAGACGAGGAATAGTGGCAATGGATATCACGCAGGCTAGCGACGTTGATTTGAAGATCCTCGAACTGCAGCTTGGCCGCGTTCCCCGCGGAGTGCTCGGAATCGCCGCCCGATGCGCGTGCGGAGCTCCGCTGGTAGTTGCAACCGCGCCTCGCCTTGATGATGGCTCCCCGTTCCCCACCCTGTTTTACCTGACGCATCCGGTAGCCGTGAAAGGTTGCTCCGTCCTCGAAAGTAATCAGTGGATGGAAATGCTGAACGAAAAACTGCGCGAAGACGACGAACTTGCAAAGGCGTACGCCGACGCGCACCGCGATTACATTGCGAAGCGCGACGCGATCGAAAAGGTCGATGAGATCAGTGATTTTTCGGCGGGCGGCATGCCTGATCGCGTGAAGTGCTTGCACGCGCTGCTGGGGCATTCATTGGCAGCGGGGGAGGGAGTCAATCCGATTGGGGATTGGACTGAGCGGAAACTCGCGGAGGAAGGCCTGTGGGAGCGCGGAAAGTGTTCATGTGCGGCGGGTCAAACGCCGGCGGATTTTGAGGAAGAGAATGAGTAACTCTTCAAACGACCTGTCTGTTTTGTCGGATGACTCGCAGTTCCCGTGGCTGGAAGGCCTGCCCGTTGACCTGGTAGCGGGGATTGATTGTGGGACGAACTCGATCCGCCTGCTGATTGGCCGCGAAGTTGACGGGCAGTGGATCGACTTTCTACGCACCATGGAGATCGTCCGCCTGGGCCAAGACGTCGACCGCACCGGGCGCCTGCATCCCGACGCGATCGCCCGCACCGTCAAACAGGCCGAGAAATACGGGCAAATCTGCCGATCCATGGGCGTTACGCGACTGCGGTTCGTTGCAACTTCTGCGACCAGGGACGCCGAAAACCGCGACGAATTCTTTGACGGCATCCGTTCCGTGATCGGCATCGAACCCGATGTTGTCGAGGGCGAAACCGAAGCCACCCTTTCCTTCACCGGCGCGGTCGGCGCGTTGACCAGCATTGAGTTCCCCGCCCTCGTCGTCGATATTGGCGGCGGATCCACTGAACTGGTCATCGGCGGAAAAGACGGCGACGACATCAGTATTCGGTGCATCAAGTCGTTAAACATGGGTAGCGTGCGCATCACTGAAAAGTTCCCGGAACTAGGGTCGCCAAATCCGGACACGTCGCGCGCCGTCAAATGGGTCGATTCTTTGCTTGACGAGGGCGAGGCTGCGTGCGACCTCTCCGAAATCAAAACGATCGTCGGGGTTGCTGGAACGGTTACAACTATTACTTGCCACGCCCTTGGGTTGGAGGAGTGGGATCCGGAAGCTGTGCACGCGTCCACTCACACGCTGGAGGACATGGCCGCGTCGTGTGAATACATGATCAACGCATCCACCGAGGAGCTTGGTGCCCTAAAGTACATGCCCAGCGGGCGCGAAGACGTCATCAGCGGTGGCGCCGTCATCTGGCGCCAAATCCTGCGCCGAGTCAGCGCAGCCAACCCACAGCTGAGCCGAGTAACTGTTTCCGAGCACGACATCCTGGACGGCATAGCGCGCTCGCTTCTCTGACGGCTGGCCTGGGGCGGGTTGCGGGTGCCAGCACCGCCCTCAAAAATCGATTCAGACCCAAACTGGCGGATTTGGGGTCGGTTTTGGGTAGTTGCCCTCTGAATGGTGTTTTGGTGGACGCCCTGGAAAACGATTCAGACCCAAACTGGCGGAATTAGGGTGTGTTTCTGGAACTTCCCGTCTGAATGGTGTTTTGGTGGACGCCCTGGAAAACGATTCAGACCCAAACTGGCGGAATTAGGGTGTGTTTCTGGAAC
>DUQT01000133.1 GCA_012837655.1 Actinomyces sp.
AGTTCGAGAGCCCCGGCTTTTTGTCTAGCCACATTCGATTAACCTTGCGACCTCAACTGGTTGACCTTCCAGTCCCACTGGATTGGCTTTCATACTTTTCGCTATTTCTAATCCACACGCTAACTTGACCGGCGTCAAGGCAGGTATCCGAAAATGCGGCTTGACTGATTATCGACCGAGGGCAAACCGCCCCACTTGAAAGGAAGATGATCATGTCGCAAGCAACGTTTACAACCGAAGCATTCACCTGCCCCTCCTGCGTCAAGAAAATTGAAACCGCGGTGGGCCGCATCGACGGAGTCAGCAACGTCGATGTTGGGTTCAACTCCTCCCGTGTGAACGTGAACTTCGACAAGGAGCAGGTCAAGGCAGAAGATATCGGAAAGATCATTGCGGACCTGGGCTACCCCGTCCTGAAGACGAAGGTTAAGTAGCCGTGAAACTCCAGAAGAGTCACGTAACGTGGATCTCCGGTGTCCTGTTACTGGCTGGATTCCTAGCTTGGGCCACCGGTTTTTCGGTAGCCCAAGCCTGGATCTTGATTGCCGCCTCGGTTGTTGCAGGCGCGCCGATTGCATACAGGGCACTCATGGCGCTGCGCTACCGCACGTTTTCCATTGATCTGCTGGTCACGATCGCCGTGATTGGCGCGCTGATTATTGGGGAATACGTGGAGTCCGCAGTCGTAGCTTTCCTGTTCCTGTTTGGCGCCTATCTCGAGCAACGCTCCCTGGAGCGCACGCGCACCTCCATCCGCGAACTCGTTGAAGCAACCCCGTCTCGGGCACTCCTACTGCAAGACGGCAACGAAGTTGAAGTAGACGTCGATGAAATTACAGAAGGCGATATCGTCCTCGTGAAAACGGGTGATTCTTTGCCCGTTGACGGTTCAATTATCGAGGGCGAGGGGCACGTCCAGCAAGCTGCTATAACGGGAGAACCCGTTCCGGTTAGGCGATCTGTGGGCGACGAAGTTTTTGCTGGCACAACTTTAGAAAATGGTTATCTGAAGGTGCGTGCCAGCAAGGTGGGTGATGACACCACTTACGCGCAGATCATTGAACTGGTGGAGGACGCGCAAGATGCGAAGGCTCCCCGCCAGCAGTTCTTGGATCGATTTGCCGCTGTTTACACTCCGTTGATTATTGTGGCGGCCGTGGTGTTTGGGCTCGTGACCCAAAATGTTGAACTCGCGCTGACATTCCTAGTGATTGCGTGTCCTGGCGCGCTGGTCATCGCTACTCCCGTCGCGATCGTGGCGGGAATTGGCAATGGCGCGAAGCGGGGCGTGATTTTCAAGGGCGGCGACGCGGTTGAACGCCTCGCGAAAGTCGACACCATCGTGCTGGATAAGACGGGTACACTCACGCAGGGCGCGCCGCAACTAACCGGTGTGACCTCACTGTCTGGATCTGAGGACAACCTGCTACGCCTCGCCGCGTCACTCGAGCAGGCCTCCGAGCATCCGCTCGCCAGAGCGATCGTTGCGGCCGCACAATCTCGAAACCTGACGTTGTCCGACCCCGAGCAGGTGGAAATCACCCGCGGGGTTGGCATCTCCGGCCTCGTAAATGGAAAAACGGTCACGATCGGGTCGTCACGATCGTTGGATGGCATGTCCGTTTCGGATTCGTTGATTTGGGAGGCCGCTGCTGCGGAATCTTCGGGCGCGACGGTTTCCTACGTTGTGGCTGACGGCCAGATTTTGGGGTACGTGACGATTGCAGATCAGTTGCGTGCGGGCGCCAAGGAGGCCATCGCGTCGCTGCATCGTGGTGGAATTGATCGGGTTGTTTTGTTGACTGGGGATAATCCGCGAGCGGCATCTCATGTGGCGAATATTGCCGGGATCGACGAGTTCCACGCGCAGTTGTTGCCCGAAGACAAGGTTGACCACGTGCAACTTTTGATTGACGAGGGCGCGAATGTGGCGATGGTTGGAGATGGTTTGAATGATGCTCCCGCGCTGGCGTCGGCGGACGTTGGTATCGCGATGGGTGCGGGAACGGATGTTTCTGTGGAAACGGCTGATGTGGTGTTGGCCGGAAATCGGCTGGATCAGCTGGCTCACGCGCAACGGTTGGCGCGGAAGACGGTTCGTCTGATGACGCAGAATACGGTCATTGCGCTGGGAACGGTGGCGTTGCTGTTGCTCGGTGTTGTGTTTGAACGGGTCGGAATGTCGATCGGAATGCTGGTTCATGAGGCCTCCGTGCTGGCGGTCATTTTGAACGCTTTGCGTTTGACTCGGTGGGAGCCGAAGGACGTTGAGGGGTTTGGGAGCGGTGATGCGGAATCCCTCTCAGATGCTTCGGAGGCTCACCTGGGCGAAGTGACGGATGTGGAGTCAGCCGTCCGTTAGGTAACTGGCCGCGAGGTGAGCGGCCTGTTAGGTCGACGAGCCTAAAGTCAGCCGTCTGCTAGTTCTGTTAGCGCGCAGTCAGCCGTCCGCTAGTTCTATGAGCCCGTCAATATCTGAAAGTAGAATGTCTGACCCGCTGGGGGTGATGAGCCCTTGGCGGGTTAGGCGTTTCAGGGCCCTGGATAGGCTTTCTGGGGTTGTTCCAAGGAGTGATGCGATGTCTTTTTTGAGGATTGGCAGGGTAACACGAATGCCGTCTTCGCTTGGTCTAGCTTCTAGACCGAGCAGGTAGTTTGCGATTCGCACGTCAACGCTTTGGTTAGTTACCTGGTCGAGTAGTTCCTGCGATTCTTGTAGTCGGCGGGACAGGACTGCCATCATAGATAGCCCCACCTGTGGGTGTTTTGCAAGTAGTTTCGCGAAATCTTCTGGCCTGAACGAACAGGCTTCCGTGTCTGATAAGGCAACCGCTGAGTAGTCTGGCCGGGCTCCGGTTAGCAGGCTTGCTTCGCCGCTGAAGTCCCCCTCGTGTAGAACGCGCACGACCCGTTCGCGCCCGTCTCGGCTGGTTCGTACAAGCTTGACTGCGCCCTCGTGCACGACGATCAAGGGGGCGTTTCGCTGTCCTTGCATGAAAATTTGCTGGTCGGCTTTCACGCGCACTGGGCGTGCGAGTTCAGCGACGACGGCCTGCTGTTCAGCCGTCAACTGCGAAAAAATCGGAACCTTCGCGACACAAGTATCGGACATAAGTTCATCGTAGTGGCGAGCGGAGGTATTCGCCTTCTAGATTCTCGCGGGCACAGCCGCGAATCTACTTGTTCGCGGACACCACAGCGAGCGCGCCCAGGCTGATCGCGTCGCGCATGTCGCCCACTTTGATCAGAGCCTGGATTTCTTCAGGAGTAAACCATCGGTGGCCTTCTACTTCACCGTCGGGGTTGTCAGTAGCCACGCCCTCGTGGTCGATGACGATGCGGACGACTGCGACTTCGGAGGTGAGGAAACCCGAGTCGGGATAAATCATGCCAAGGTTCGTTCCGGTGGTGGCGCGGATGCCGGTTTCTTCGTGTAGTTCGCGCAGGGCGGTGGCGATGGGGTTGGGGTCGTCGAGGTCGGCCATGCCGCGTGGGAGTTCCCACAGCGTTTTGCCGATGCGGATGCGTTCGTGACGGACCAGTAGCATGCGCTCCGTGTCGCGCGCGGTGACGACGGCGACCGCACCCGCAAACGCGGCATCCCCAACGGTTACCTGGTACTGCTTTTGTGGTTTGCCGGAACTGGTCACGACGGAGGTGCTGTCGACGCGGACGGGAAACTCCGCAGCTTCCCATTCAAGGTCCCAATCAAGCATTGGTTGCCTCCTCGTTGCTCATCGTCAAAGTCGCCGTCATTGCGGACTTTCGCAGGCTGAACAGCTCGACCAGGTCATCCCACGGCAGACCGGCGACAACACCTAGAATACCCGCCATGATCACCGAAAATGCGCGCGTTCCGACCGACAGATTCGTCAGCTCCGGCATAAGACCAAGCGCCGAAATGACCACGGCCAGTAGGGTCATCGACGCGACTCGCATCAGGGTTACGAACTTTCGCCGCGAATGCGTATCCGGCGCACTGACCGCCTCGCGCGCGGCGTAAGCCATGTCAAACATTGCCTGCTGCTCGCCGTCGCGGATTAGCCGGTGCGCGGTGTCTCGCGTCAACGGGTAAAGCTGTGCAAAAACCGGCGGCGCGATCACCAGCATGTGATCCAAAATCTCGCCCTCGACGCGGATCGTTTCCGCCCTGGAAGACCTGAACGCGCGGTCCTTCACGCGCTGCAGGCGCGAACGGCTAGCCATCGTTAGTCCGTATTCGCCGGCCAGCTCCCTCGCATCATCCGCGAACGAGTTGTCATAAAACGACAGGTACATCGCCCCATCCTGGTTCGCGATCGCCCGGTAGTACGCGCGTGACCACATGTCCATCGCCATGCGAGCCTCGTTCCACTGCGTTCCGGTCTCAATCGCCCGCTGCGATCTTTCGCGCGTTTCAAAGTCCTCTTCCGCTCCGGTCATCCAGCGGAAGACGTTGTTCGTGACCTCCTTGCGGAAGTTACTTTCCTGCCGCAATAAAAATTCGGCCAGAGGGCGGGGCTCGGTTTCTGTGTGTATTTCGGCGAACGCTTCCCGCAGAGTGCCGGGCACATCTAGGCCGCCCTTGGCTGCGCCTCGATCCCAGCGGTCCACGGCAACCTGGCCGTCAACGATGGCTTGCGCCCACTCTTCTTGAGCTTCCGCGATCAGCGCTTCAATCCGTCCGTCGTTCAGTTCAATCGCATAATTCGTGAGGCCATCCCCGCGTACCCATTCATCCCCGATTTCCGCACACAGCCAATCGTTGGGAGCGGCGTCCGCCATCGTCGCCATCCGCGCCGACGAAGCTTTCAAAAACGCGGGGGCGCGCACTTTTTCAAGCTGCAGATCAACATTAACGAGGTCTCCCCCACCCGCATCCGTCCCCCGCATTGCCGGCACGCGACGCATCGCCGTTTTCGATTCGTCATTCATATCCGAGGGCGGTTCTGGCTGACACTTCACTTTTAGAGGCAGGACTGATTCCGCGCTCAAACCGAGTTCACGCGCAATACCCTTCGGCCCTAAGGAAAGGAAGAAGATGCCGTCAAACAGTTGGTTCCGGTCGATGGTGAGGACGTCACCGAGCAGGATTGCTGTGCGCAACACTGCGACTAGGCGTTTCGTGGCTTCAGCGCTGCCGTGTTGGCGCCACATGCTTGCCTGCCGTACGGAGTCGAAATCCGCCACCTGGATCTGGCGAGGCTTCCAGTCAGCCTTCGCATCCAGAGACTCTATGCCACGTCCTCGCAAATCTACTGACTCCTGTTACTGATGGTTCGACTTTGCCATCATGACAGTCGCAAGAACCTCTTTCAATAGCAGTCAGTATGCGAATGAATTGGATCTGTTATTAGCGAGCGTTGCTTTCCAACTCTCTAATGTGGTCGAGGGCTCCAGATTCCTCGAACTCACGTTTCATTGCGGGGCCAAGACTTCTGGAATAAGACTCCGTAATGTGGTTGTGATCGAAATAGACATACATGTCACCAATCACAACTGGGCACCAGTCGCCGGGACAGATACTCTGCGTCACATCGATGTAGGTGAAATCGTAGAGTTCCTGGAGGCGTTGGATTTCAGGAAGGTCCTCGGAGTAGATTTCTGAGCGCGGTGCTCCACATTCCCATAGATCCTCAGTTGACGTAGCACACTCGTACTGATCGTCCTTGAAACGCGGATTATCGCGCAGTCCGACAACGGAAATCCCAGCGTCATTCAGCGTCTGGATGAACTGTTCTGCTCCGCCCGTTATCTGATCCGGCCTCTCACTTGAGCCCGCTGTAACTACGAAGACGACTACATCCGGCTTGACTTCTTCCGTCAGCCAATGAATCGACTGGTCGTACCAATCAATGCATTCTTTATCGGTCGTATCGTCTGTTGCTATGTGACAGCTACCGATCGACAGCGCACCGACGTTCCAGTTTTCTTCTAAGGCCAGGTCCTTGATTGCCGTTCCGTACTGCATCATGTGGGAGTTACCCCAGAAAACCACGGTCAGGCCGTCAGCGTTCGTCTCTGTAAGTTGCTTGCAATGATTCCAATGGACTGGATCATCGTCCAGACTCGGCGGATTGGAAAACACGCCGGTACATTCATGAGGAAGCGTCGTCCATCTTCCGCCCTCACTTCCAACCTCTGGGATTGGGGTGATTCCTTCTCGTTCTGTGTTTATGGTGGCGTCCCCGCCGGGGATATCTAATGCTTGTGCGCCTAGGTAGGGTTCCACCTCTCCTGCCGGGACTTCGGCTTCAACCGGCTGCGCGCCAACCGCCAGAATCCGGTTCATCCAGGTTCCCAACCCGAAAACAAGTGCAGATCCCACAGCTAAGGACACACTAACCACACCAAGCTTGCGCCACGAAGACGCATTAATCCACGGACTAGTACGAACCGGATCATCAACCAACCTAGTCACAATAATCGCAAGCAAAAACGAAGCAGCTGAAAGACCAATACCCACCAAAATAGGTAGAAGCTCAGCCCTCAAAGCCACCAACACCATGACAAAAATCGGCCAGTGCACCAAATATAACGCGTAAGAATTATCTCCCACATACACCAGCGGACGCCAAGACAACAGACGAGCAACCGACAACCCAGAAGTATCCACCCGCGCAAACAGGAGCATAAACGCAGCCCCCATCATCGGAGCCAACGCAGCCGGACCAGGATAAGAGCCAATCGAAACCAGCCCAAACAACACAACCACGCCAACACCCAGCCAGCCCAAAACCGTACTAATCCGGTTACTCACCCGAATCCACGGCTCCACAATCGCAACAAGAGATCCAATCGCGAACTCCCAGATCCTTGAGCGAGTATCAAAGTAATAGGACAGATTCGCCCCATCCACAAACTTAGCCAACAACCAGACAAACGAGCCCAACGCAAGCAACCCAAAAACAGCCAACGCAAGCTTACGAACACTCACATCAAACCGCTTCGCAAGACGAGCAACCACCCACACCAACAGCGGGAACAACAAGAAAATCTGGCCCTGCATCGACATCGACCACAAATGCATCAACGGAGACTGCAAAGCAGAATCCGCAGCAAAATAATCAACCGCCTCACTTTGCAACAACCAGTTCTGGTAATAAAACAAGCTCGCCCACGACTGCTCCAACACACCCAGCCAACGAGTCTTGGGCAAAAACAACATTGTCGCCCCAAGCGTGACAACAACAGTCACCACCAACGGAGGCAACAAACGCTTAAAAATATGAACCCAACGCTGCCAAAACGGCTGAATACTCCCAGCCTCAGCCCTACGAACCAAAGACCCCGTCAACAAATAAGCCGAGATCATAATAAAAACATCAACACCAATAGGCGAACCCACATGCCAGGCATGAAACAACAACACCTGCGCAATAGAAAGGGCACGAAAACCCTGAATCTCAGCACGAAACTTAGACGAACGAGCACTCACGCCCAAGACCCTACCAGCGTCCATAAAGAAAGCGCCAAACTATCTTACGCGTAGGGTATCCCCGTACAGATACTCGCCGGAATTAACTCGACGGGCTATGAGCCAATTATTTTCTGTCTGACGGCGCACACAGACACAGTCAAGATTCTAAGGCCTTTGCTGGGCTAAGCCGACAGCGGGCAACCCGCGCAGTGAATTTTCACCTGATCAGAGGTTCCGGTGCCGCAAGCGCCCAGGCCTGATGAACACAGCGAGGTCGCGCTCTGTAGCCGGCCTGACCGCTCCAGGTAATCCACCATTAGTTCAGCAATCTCGGGGCGAATGCCCGCCCGCTCAGCTGCCGCTGGAACGGTCGCTCCCCTACCAATCTCTGCAAGCAACCTCTGCAACGGCGGTTCCTTGCGCGGCTGTTCAGGGCGCGACGCCGCGTCCGCTTTTGGCGGACGCTGGAAGCTCAGCTTCACTTTCGCCATTAGAAGAGTCGCCCGATCTGGAAGATCAACGTCGCCAACACCCATGCAACCGTCAGTTGTACGGCCATAGCTCCAAAGGTCCAGCGCGACCCGATCTGGCGGCGCTGCTCCGCAACCGTTGCCATACACGGCGTATAGGTCAACACGAACACTAGGAACGCGAACGCCGCCAAAGGCGCATTATCACCCGCGGTGGATTCAAAGGTTTCCGTTACCAGCTGCGGCAACGAGCCGAGGTCTTCGCCTCCATCTTCCGCGTCGCCAGCAGCGGCCTCGTCCAGGTTATAAGACGTGACGATTGAAGAAATCACGGTTTCTTTCGCGACGAAACCAGTCATCAACGCGCCCGTCATGTGCCAGTCGCCGAATCCGGTCGGTTCAAAAACGGGTTCCAGGGCCATTGCAACGGAACCGTAGAGGGAATCCTCCATTGCGAGGTCGTCCTCCGCGAAGCTGTGACCGGTCGTGGTGGGGATTGAGCTCATCAGCCAAACCACCAGCGTCATGACAACGATGATCTTGCCGGCGCCCTTCACGAACGCCCACGAACGATGCCAAGTATTCTTTACAGTCACGAGGACGCGGGGCATCTGGTAGGCCGGCAGTACGAGCATCAGCGGAGCTCGCGACTGGCCCTTCGCAATGAACGGCTTCAAAACTAGAGCGCCCAGAACGACCATCACCAGGGACAGCACGTACATCAAAAACACGACGTTACCCGCGTGCTTCGGGAAGAAGATGCGCGCGATCATCAGGTAGATCGTGAGGCGAGCCGCACACGAGGTGTAGGGGATGATCAGCGTGGTGACCAGGCGTTGCTTCGCGTTTGGAAGCGTGCGCGTCGCCGCGAGCGACGGCAGGTTACAGCCGAACCCCATGATCAGCGGCAGAATCACGCGCCCGTCCAGGCCGATCATGCGCATGACACGGTCGCCGAGGAATGCGGCGCGGGCCATGTAACCGGAATCCTCCAGGATCGCGATCGCCAAGAAGATAACGAACATCAACGGGAAGAAGGACGCAACCACGCCCAGACCGGTAGACAGACCGTCTACCAGCAGGCCATTGATCCAGGTGTCCCCAAGCCCGAATTTGCCAAGCACCCACGCGAGCCCGTTAGCGACCGAGAATGCTCCCGGTTCAGTTGAGGAGAACAACCCGTCAAAGAAGTCCATGACAGGGCCGGTCCAGTTACCCGCGATCTGGAACAGTAGCCACATCAGCGCGAAGAAAACGGGAATACCAATCAGCGGGTGTAGCAAGAACGTGTCGATTCGATCCGAACGCGACGGCTTCCCTGCCGCCGCCTGCTTGCGGCCAGCGCGGCGCTCAACTTCGTCCACCCATGCAAACAGCTTTGAAGCGCGATCAAACTCGGACACGTCCGCCGCTTCCGAAAGCGCCTGCGTTGAATCCGGAGCAATCTGCCTAGAATCCTGCTCAGCGCGAGAACAGTTACAGTCCGGCGCGGTGGCGGGCGGAACGCCCTCCCCAATTCCTAAAATCTGGTCGCGGTCAGCCAAAGTGCGAGCCTGCTCAAACGCGGCCTGCGCCGCAACCTGGTTGTAACCAGGAGCCGTCGGATCAGGACGAACAGACTTCACGCGTGGCCGAGTCACCAGCGCAGTTTGAATCATCTGTTCAACCGCAGCCACGCCCTCCTTGGTACGAACGTCAGCTGCCAACACGGGAATGCCGAGCGTGTTCGACAAAGACGCGGCATCGACAACTTCGCCTTCGTGTTCCACGACGTCAGCCATCGTCATCACGGCCGCGATCGGACGACCCGTCTGCGCGACCTGGCCAAGCAGGTAAAGCGAACGCGTCATCGCAGAAGCGTCAAGCACCAAAACTACAAGGTCAATCGACTGACCACGCGCCGGATCGGTAAACGACCCTGGAACGCCAGCGAGCGTGTCAACGACGACCTGCTCATCGGGCGAATTCGGAATCAGCGAATACGTTCCCGGCAAATCGAGCATCCGCACGTTCAAGTCCGTGCACTGCCCCTGCATGACCTCAACGGTCGTTCCCGGCGCATTCACAACCGCCTGATGCGCACCCGTGCAAGCGTTAAACAGCGTTGACTTACCAACGTTGGGATTTCCAACCAAAACCACGGTGGAACGGTTTTTCGGGGAAAGACTATCCACATCTATGAGGACGCCTCTGGCCCGCGGATTATCACAGTCTTGCGGATTGCCTGGGGAGCACTTCGAGCAACTCATCAGGCGACCTCCACGTCAATGAGCTTTGAGGACCGCACGTCAACGGCGACGCGGGTTCCACCTACGTTTAGTACGATTCCGCCAAATGTGGCACGATTAGTTACTACGAACTGGGCACCCGGCCTCAGTCCCAGCTCCTGCACCCGCAACTGGTAGCACGGCTGGACTGCAACGGACGTTAGGTGGCCTCGATCGCCACGGCGACATTCGGAAAGTTTCACGCTCCAAATATAGATAAGGTAAGCCTTGCCTACCAGGACTTTGGACCTGGTAACGGTAGGTAAAAAATAGGAAACCCTTACCTTACGCACAGTTGCGCGGATAGCTCAGATTCCTGATTTTTCGGCGGTTATGCTTACGCAACGAATTACGCAACGTTTTATGTTTCAAAATAGCCCTATTTACGCAACATGACCGTTACGTAAATAGGGCGTGGGTCTTATGTGCCAAAGTTTCGTGGTGATTGAACCAGAGATTCGTTATGGATCAACCCCGAATCCGTTGCGACTCAACCACAGAATTACAAAGTCGGGGCAAGCATTTGCCTGCCCCGACTTTTGTTGAAGGGTTACTTATCCAGGATCGCTATGCGACCGGCCTCAAGACGGGCAACGGGAACGCGGAACGGAGAACAGGAAACGTAATCCAGTCCGACCCTGTGGAAGAAGTGGATCGAGTCCGGATCGCCTCCGTGCTCACCACAGATACCAAGCTTCAGATTTTCCTTGGTAGAAAGTCCACGCTTGACACCTTCCTGCACCATCTTGCCAACGCCGTCCTGGTCGATCGTCTCGAACGGGGAAACGCCGAAGACGGATTCCTGAATGTAGGTCGGGAAGATCGTGCCTTCCACGTCGTCACGCGAGAAGCCCCAGGTGGTCTGGGTCAAGTCGTTCGTGCCGAAGGAGAAGAAGTCAGCTTCCTGAGCCAGCTCATCTGCCGTCAGAGCAGCGCGCGGAAGTTCGACCATGCAGCCGATCAGGAAGTCCTGCTCAACGCCAGCAGCCTCGGTTTCAGCCTTGATGATGTCCTCAGCCTCATGGCGAATCAGCGCCATTTCGCGTACAGAACCAACCAGCGGAACCATGATTTCCGCCTTTGGATCCAGGCCTTCCTTCTTCAGTTTCAGGCTTGCCTGGACGAGGGCGCGGATCTGCAAGCTGAACAGGCCAGGTAGCAGGATTCCTAGGCGAACGCCGCGAGTTCCAAGCATCGGGTTGGTCTCGTGCATGCGGCGGACCGCATCCAGCATCTTGAGTTCGTCCTCGCTGACCTCTTCACCCTTAGCCTGAGCCACAGCTACCTTCACCTCAAGCTTGGTGAGGTCCGGCAGGAACTCGTGCAACGGCGGGTCAATGAGGCGTACCGTGACCGGCTTGCCATCCATCGCGCGCAGCAGGTTCTCAAAGTCGGTGCGCTGAAGCTCCTCTAGAGAGTGCAGTGCTTCCTCGCGGTCATCAGAGTTGATCTCCGAGAGGATGACGCGCTCAATCAACGGGCGACGATCACCCAGGAACATGTGCTCAGTACGGCACAGGCCGATACCTTCAGCACCGAACTCTAGTGCGCGGGTCGCGTCTTCCGGAGTGTCAGAGTTCGTGCGAACGCGCAGGCGGCGAACCTCATCAGCATGGGTTAGCAGACGGTCAACCGACTTGATCAGGTCAGCCAGCATCTCGTCGTCACCAGCTGCCTCAATGCCTGCTTCCAGACCCTCAGTCAGGTAGGTCGTCACGGCTGAATCCGTTACCGGAACATCGCCGATGAAGACCTCGCCGGTGCTGCCGTCAATAGCTGCGATGTCGCCAGCCTTCAAGGTGACGTCACCACATTCGACGGTCTTTGCGACAGCGTCGACCTTCAGGTCGTCAGCGCCAACAACACAGGTCTTGCCCATGCCACGCGCAACCACAGCTGCGTGAGAAGTCTTTCCACCGCGAGCGGTCAGAACGCCCTCAGCGGCTACCATCCCCGGCAAATCGTCGGGGTTCGTCTCACGACGAATCAGGATGCACTTGCGACCATCGGCTGCGGCAGCCTCTGCGTCCTCGTTGTTAAAGACGAGTTCACCTACTGCAGCGCCTGGCGACGCAGCCATTGCGCGGGTCAACAGCTTCTTCTCAGCACTTGCGTCGAACTGCGGGAACATCAGCTGGGTCAGCTGCTCACCGGTGACGCGCGTGAGGGCCTCATCAATCGTGATGAGCTTCTCGTCAACCAGCTGGGTTGCCACGCGGAACGCGGCGGCAGCAGTACGCTTACCAACGCGCGTCTGCAGCATCCACAGCTTGCCGCGCTCAATCGTGAACTCAATGTCACACAGGTCGCGGTAGTGCGTCTCCAGCTTCTCCATGATGGCAAGAAGTTCCTCATACGACTTCTTGTCATGCTCACCTAGCTGAACCAGCGGTTCGGTGTTGCGGATACCGGCAACAACGTCCTCGCCCTGAGCGTTCATGAGGATGTCGCCGTAAACGCCGGAGTGACCGGTGGAGGGGTCGCGCGTAAAGCAAACGCCCGTGCCGGAGTCCTCGCCCATATTTCCAAACACCATTGTTTGAACGTTTACTGCGGTTCCCAAGTCGTCGGAAATGCGCTCGCGGCGACGGTAAATCTTTGCGCGCTCCGTGTTCCAAGACTTGAAAACAGCCTCAATACCTAGATCCAGCTGTTCGCGCGGATCCTGCGGGAAGTCCTCGCCAGTTGCGTCCTTGACGATCTTCTTGAACTGGTCGACAAGTTCCTTCAGGTCTTCCGGGGTGAGTTCGTGGTCGAACGTGACACCACGATCTTCCTTCATGTGATC
>DUQT01000134.1 GCA_012837655.1 Actinomyces sp.
GCGACGACGTCATGTACCGCGTCGCCCGTGCAGTCGAAATTTATGAGGACGTGGTTGGGCTAAACCCGAAAAACACGAGGGGAGAGGACGCTTAACAATGACTAAGTTGATGAAATATAGCGAGGCCGTTAAGAAGTTTGACCCCGTGCTAGGGCTTGAGGTTCACGTTGAGCTCAGTACCGCAACCAAGATGTTTGACGCGGCGCCGAACGCGTTTGGTGGAGCACCGAACACGTACATCACACCTGCGTCTATTGGTCTGCCGGGATCTTTGCCGACGATTAACGCAACCGCCGTTGAGTACGCTGTGAAGCTTGGTTTGGCGCTCAACTGTGAGATCGCGGAGACCTGCTTCTTCGCACGTAAGAACTACTTCTACCCGGACTTGGCGAAGGCCTACCAGATTTCTCAGTCTGATAAGCCGATCGCTTACAACGGCTACGTGGACGTAGAGCTCGAAGACGGCGACATTTTCCGCGTTCACATCGAGCGCGCTCACATTGAGGAAGACGCCGGCAAGATCACCCACATTGGTGGCGAGGACGGCCGAATCCACGGGGCGACCTACTCTCTGGTTGACTTCAACCGCTCCAGCGTCCCCTTGATTGAGATCGTTACCCGTCCTATCGAGGGCGCTGGCGAACGCGCTCCCGAGGTTGCTTCTAAGTACGTGCAGACTTTGCGCGATATTGTCCGCGCGTTGGGTGTTTCGGAAGCTCGTATGGAGCGAGGCAACCTCCGCGCAGACGTGAACGTGTCACTTCGTGAATCCGCCGAGGCCCCGCTGGGTACCCGTACGGAAACGAAGAACGTGAACTCGTTCCGCTCGATCGACAAGGCAGTCCGCTTTGAGATTTCCCGCCAAGCTCGCGTTCTCGCAGACGGCGGCACGGTCACCCAGCAGACGCGCCACTTCCACGCCGAGGACGGAACAACCTCGCCTGGCCGTGACAAGTCTGATGCTGAGGACTACCGCTACTTCCCGGATCCTGACCTCCTACCGATTGTTGCGCCGCGTGAATGGGTGGAGGAGCTCCGCGCAAACCTGCCCGAAATGCCTGCTGTTCGGCGTCGTCGCCTCCGCGAGGAGTGGGGCTACACCGACATGGAGATGCGCGACGTCATCAACGCTGGTGCTGTCGATCTGATTGAAGACACGGTCAAGGCCGGTGCTGACGCCGCGTCTGCCCGCAAATGGTGGATGGGCGAACTCTCACGCGCCGCGAAGGAAACCGACGTCGACCTCGAAGAACTTTCAATCACGCCCGCCCAGGTTGCTGAGCTTCAGAAACTTGTGGACGACGGAAAGATCAATGACAAGTTGGCACGTCAGACCCTCGAAGGCGTCCTTGCCGGCGAAGGTGACCCCGCGCAGGTCGTCGCCGACCGTGGCTTGGAAGTCGTCTCCGATGACGGCCCACTTATCGAAGCTGTCGAAGCCGCAATGGCCGACAACCCTGACGTCGTCGAGAAGATCCGCGCCGGCAAGATGGCTGCCGTTGGCGCCCTGATCGGCCCGGTCATGAACGCGACCCGCGGTCAAGCAGATGCCAAGCGCGTACGCGA